>CAJBHN010000540.1 GCA_903952805.1 uncultured Myxococcales bacterium
CTTCTTGGCCCGGACCGCCAGCGCATCAGTCAAGGCGGTGTTGGTGGGCGACGCCGCCGACGAGACCCACTTCGGCTACGCCTTCGCGCTGGAGCCACATGTCGCCCGGCATCCGTCCCGGCTGCTGTCGCGCTTTGGTGGTGATCGTCGTCGACAGCTTCTCCAACCGGCCCTGCGCCACCGCTTCGAAGCGGTGGTGGACGATGCGGTCGATGTGGCCGGCGCCGACGGCCACCGCTTCGACGGCAGCCTGCACGCCGCTCGACTGGCAACCAGCACCGTCATCCTCCGCCGCTGGTTGCCGCGGCTGCTGCACAATGGCGACCTGCACACGATGGCTTTTGGCCTGGAGGCACGGGTGCCGTTTGCCGATCGCCGGGTCCTCGACGTCGCCGCCCGCGTTGGCCTCGAGGATGCCTGGAGCGACGATGTCAACCGATCCGACCTCGACGACAAAGTCCCGGAGAAGCGCTTTCTTCGCCGTGCGGTGGCATCACTGATCCCCGATGCCATTGGTCGGCGGCGCAAAAGTGCCCTGCCCCGAGACGACGGACTGGGCGATGGGTATCGGGCGCAACTCGCCGCCGTGCTGCATGGCCGTGAGGCCCGTGCACGGTTGGCGCAGGTTTTCGAGGTGGGTGCGCTCGATGCCCTGGTCGACCCGACCCTGACCCCCATCGACGACGAGGTACGGGCCGTGCTCTTTTCAGTGCTGTCGGTCGACGGTTTTCTTCGTCATCACGGTTCATAAATACCATGCGCATCTTGTGCTTCACCATTCCCGAGAAGGGGCACCTCAACCCGCTGCTGCCCACCCTGATGAGGCTGGAGGAGCGGGGCCATGAGGTCGTCGTCGCAGCCGCTCGCGACCTCAGCCATCTCGTCCGCCCAGCCGGCCTCGTTGGTCGTACGCTGACGCTGGACGTGCCACCGCCACCGCCGCATTTCGTCACCAACGGCGCCGCGTTCGCTCAACGCCTCCGCGATCCGAGCTGGTTGGCCGGCTGGATCGAGGCGCTGCTTATCGACGCCGTCCCCGGGCAGGTCCCCGCCATTGAGGCCGTGCTCGCCGAGGAAGTTCCCGACGTCGTCATGCTCGACCCGATGCTGTACGCGGCCGTCATCGCCTGCGAACGCCGCGGGCAACCATGGGCCGGGTTGTCGTCGTCGCTGAATCCCGTGACGCCGTCGTCGTGGCAGGTGCCCCTGACCGACACTTTGTTGGCGCTGTCGTCGCGGCGGCGGTCCTTGTTTGTTGCCCACAACGTCCCGGTGCCGATGTTCCGGGTTGCCGACGCTGTCAGCCCCTGGCTCAACATTGTTTTCTCCGTCGACGCCTACACGCCGCGCAGCGCCGCCGACGCCGAGGACGTTTTTGCCGTCGGCGCTCCCTTCGGCGACCAGGACGTTGGCACGCGCGACCGGGACCAGGACGTCGATGAACGCCGGCTTGTCCAGGGACCGCGGTTGTATGTGTCATTCGGGAGCCAGGCGTTCTTTCAGCCCTCGCTCTTTCGTGCCGTGTTTGGCGCAGCGGAACAGCTCGGTCTGCAGGTCATCGCCAGCGTCGGCGACCTCATCGACGATGAAGGCTTCGTGGCTGCAGCCCCCGCCAACGCCATCGTGTGCCGTTGTGTCCCGCAGCTGCGCGTGCTGCCGCTGGTGGACGTCGTGGTCAGCCATGGCGGTGCCAACAGCGTCGTTGAGGCATTGTCCGCGGCACGTCCGCTGGTGTTGCTGCCTTTGTGCAACGACCAGCACCTTCAGGCTCGGTTCCTGCGCCAGAGCGACGCCGGCGTCGTCGTCGCCCCAGACAGCGAGGTCGGAGCCATC
>CAJBHN010000541.1 GCA_903952805.1 uncultured Myxococcales bacterium
AGTCAAGGGTCAGCGGGTGATCAACGGTATTCGCGCCGCGTGCCATCGTCGCAGCGCTTGACCCACACGTCGTCACAGGCCCCCGATTCCCAGTACCCGCGCTGAACGTAGCGGTCGTAGCAGCCCGTGTCGTCGCACACGCGGCGGTAATACGAGGTGTCGACCCACTCATCGGGCTGACACTCTTCGTACCAGCGCCACCAGCAGTAGGGCTCGTCGTCGGCAGCGGTGGGGTCGTTGGCGGGCTCCGGGGGCCGGGACTGCGTGACGAAGCAAAAACACTCCTCGTCGCTCCACAGGCCGCCAATGCTGGCGCACTCGTCGTCGTAGGTGCCGGCGACATTGCAGGCGCACTGGTCGACCTCGCAGTCGAAGCCGGAGTTCAAGTCACCAAAGTGGGGACCGCAGTCCTGCCAGGACTGGCAGCTCTGCTCTTGTGCTGCGGGCGGGGGCGCGCTGCCCGGTGCACCAGCGGTGGCGCCGTCGTCGATGTCGCCGGCGGCAGCGTCGGCGGGGGCGCTGTCGTCGGCAGGGGCGCTGTCGTCGGCGGGGGCGCTGTCGTCGGCGGGGGCGCTGTCGTCGGCGGGGGCGCTGTCGTCGGCGGGGCCGGTGACGGCGGTGGTGGCCACGCCGGCCAGGGAGGCCTCGTCGCCGCTGCCGGTGGACGCGGTCAGCTCCGTGCCGCAGCCCATGGTCAGGACCGCCATCGCCACCAGATTCAGAGCCACCATGCTTCGCATGGCAGAGGTATCGGCGGATCTCCACCAAAGGTGCGACATGGACTGACACACGACGACATGGCGTGACCTGCTGAGAAGCCAGCAGGTGGCACGGCGTACCAAGCCCTGCCCGACGCCGCCGGCGGGATCGCGCCAAAATCGGAGCCGCGGCGGTACCCTCCACTCGAGGGTCAGCCATGACATTGCTCAACCGCCTTTTTGGTCAGTCGACGCCTCCCGGAGCAACCAGCGTGGGCGGGACCACGCCGACGAAGCCTGCCGCGACGGCGTCGTCGTCGCTGGCGCCCGCTTTCGAGGTCGGCAAGGCGCCCCAGCAGGCCCAGGTGAAGAAAGCGGCGCGCGAGAGCGAGTTCCTTGGTGAGAACTTCAAAGCCTGCCTGATGGAGGTCGGCGTGGCCAATGCCCGCGGCACCCCGACCTTCCACGGCTACGGCACCCACAAGCCGATGACGATGAGCCTGCGGCAGGAATTGCCCAACGACCGCCTCGACCTCGTCGTGTGCATGAATGTTTCGGGGCACGACCTCAAAGATCGGGCCGACAAGGATCAAGCGCTGGCAGCCCGCGCCAAGGACAACAAATACGTGATCCAGGTGACCCGCCCCGACGGCAGCAAGGAGCGCATGACGGGCATCAGCGCCAACGGCAGCCTGTCGACCATGCAGGCCATCTCGATCAAAGACATGAAAGCCGGCGTCACCGTCGTCGAGGCCTGGCCCGAGGGTTCGGCCGGCGTCGGCGGCTACGTTGAGGGCCGTCGCCTTGAGATCACGTTCGCGCCTCCGGGCGGGGGCAAGGACACCTTCGGCTGAACGCCGGCGTCATCCGCGTTCCCTGCGGCAACCAAAAAAAGGCCCCTCACGGGGCCTTTTTTCGTACCGACCGGCGTTCGCCTCGCCGACGTCAGCGCTTGGCCGCCAACTCAGCTTCGATCTGCTTTTCGATCTCTTCGAGAGACTGCTGCTGCTGCTGGACGGGCTCAACCTGGGCGGCTGGCGCGACCCCCATCTTGGCCTTGAGCGCCGCGAGGGCGTCATCGGCTTCAACGGATTCGAGGGCGTCGAATTTGGCCTTGAGGTCGTCACCATTGGCGGTTTGGGCCAGTTCATAGGTGGCGGCGGCTTCGGCCTCGGCCTTGTCGATTTTCTCCTCCATGCGGGCCATGGTCTCAAAGGCCGACGTCGACGAAATGCCGTCCATCGTCTCGGCGATGGTTCGCTGGGCCTCGGCGCGCTTGGCGCGGGCGATCAGCAGGTTCTTTTTGCGCTTGGCCTCTTCAATCTTGTTGTTGAGCTGCTGCAGGGCGACCTTGAGCTGGTCAACCGCGGTCTTTTGCTGGGCCCACTGTTGCTCGTAGCCGACGGCGAGTTTCTCGTGCTCGGTCTTTCGCTGCAGCGCCATCTTGGCGAGTTCGTCGTTGTTCGCCTTGATGGCGAGCATCGCCTTTTTCTCCCACTCGGCGGCGAGGGTGCGCTCGGTCTCGTGCTGCTTTTGCAGACGCTTTTCGTCGGCGATGGCGACAGCGACCTGCTTTTTGGCCTCGACCAGCTGCTGCTGCATGTCGA
>CAJBHN010000542.1 GCA_903952805.1 uncultured Myxococcales bacterium
GGAATCAGCGGTGGCGGACGGGGTTGCGTCACTCGCTCAACGGGCTGCGCGACGGGCTGGCCGGGCTCTTTGAGCGAGCCGGGGCGTCGCTGCTGCAGGACCCATGGGCTGCTCGCGACGCCTACATCGACGTGGTCCTCGGCGGCGACGCGGCGAGTATCGATGCGTTCTTGCGTCGACAGTCCGGGCGGTTGTTGTCGACGGCGGAACGAGAGCGTGCCCTGACGTTGCTTGAACTGCAGCGCTGCGCGTTGTTGATGTTCACGTCGTGCGGTTGGTTCTTTGATGACGTCGCCGGCCCCGAGGCCATCATCTTGTTGCGCTATGCATCGCGGGCCCTGTCATTGGCGGCCCGGGTCGACGAGGCAGAAGCCGATCGCCTTGAACTGGAGTTCATGGCCGGGCTCGCCAACGCCGAGAGCAACATCAAGCGCAGTGACGGCAGCGTGCGCACCGGCTTGGATATCTACGTCGAGGATGCCCGCGCGGCCACCATCGGCGCCGACCGGGTCGCGGTGTCGTTGGCGCTGACGTGCGCGCTGGGCGCCCCCGCCCCCGCCCATGTCGCTGCCTGGCGCGTGACCGAGCACGACGAGACGGCCATCGACACAGCCGCCGTGCCTTGCGTGGTTGGCCGGGTGTCGCTGTTGGACCAGCGTGTCGAACGCACCGAACGCCTGGCGTTTGCCGTCGTCGGCTTTGGTGGCTTGGATTGGCGGGGGGTGTTGGTCGACGTCGATCGGCTGGCGCCGCTGCAGGAGCGCTTGTCGAGGGCTGCCGACACCTCAACCCTCGCCCGGGTGCTCGACGCTGAACTGATCAACGGCGGTCGCAGCTTCTCGTTGAAAGACGCTCCAGCTGATGTCCGTGACGACGTGGCCCGCCGTGCCTTGCTCCGCCGCATGGAGGTGACCGAGGCGGTGCTGGCCGAGCTGTTGTTGCCGGAGCGAAGCCTGCTGCGCGGCGTGGTGGCCATGGGCGGCACCGTCCCAACACATGTGCGCGGACTGCTGGCCCACGCCCTCAGCCGGCGCGCCAGGGACCTCGTGGACGAGCTTGTGCTCGCCGAGGGAGGGGCGGCGCCGCTGCTGCGCTCGCTTCGCACCGTCATCGACGACGCGGTCGGCTTTGGCGCGGCGCTCGACCTCGACGAGACCGTTCGCACCACGGAGCAGGCGCTGGTGGCGGTGTTGATGCGGATTCTGGCGAGTGACGTCGGCCACGACCCCGAGGACCGTGATGTCGAGCGCGCCCGCCGGTTGCTGTCCGTGTTGCCTTTGCTGGTCGGAGACCGTTCGCTGCTGCGGACCTTGAAGGCGGCGTCGGCGTTGTCGACGGCAGCGTCTTCGGGGCGCCGACTGGTGGTTGCTGCCCAGCTCTTGCTGCCGACGTTGAACGAGGTCTGTCGCAGTCGGTTTCCGGTGCCTCAAACGCCCTGACGCCGACGTCAGCTGGCGCGGGAGCCGTGGCCGACGAGGCTGGAGGGTGCGGTCACGCGCGCACGCAAGTGGGCCCGGTACGCATCTTTGAGAGCGGGGTCGGCGAGGACGGCTTCGGCATCAGCGACGACGTCGAGGATCTCCTGCAGCGATGCCTTGAGATCGGCAAAGGCGGCGTCGGTGTAACGAGCCGGGTCAAAGCGTTCCCGGACGCGCACGGCCGCGCGATGGACCTCAAATGGCGTCGCGGTCGATTCACAGCCCAGGAAGCTGAAGTAGTCGCCGTGGCGGGCGAGGGCGAGCTTGTCGAGCACGCGGGTTCGATCGATGGCGATGGCCCGGTGTCGTCGATCCACGACGTCGTCGGCGGAGCGGGGCAGGCCCCGGGCCACCACCCTCAGGGCGCCAGCGACCACGCCGATCAACGCCGCGCGCAGCACCACGTGGCCATGCAGGCCCGCGCCGAGCACGACGTCGTCAAGGCAGCGGGTGCCATCAAAGCGTTCGATGGCCAGTCTCTCCTCCGACGACAGCGGCGGGAGACAACGCGTGGTGTCGCCCGGCCCAAGGAGGGTCGCTGGGCCTCCCAGAACCGCCCACAGCCGGCCTTCGTCGTATTTGCGACGGACGCCCTCGGCGATGACCGCGTCGAAGGCGTGCTCCAGTCGTACGCGGTCGGCGGCGTGGGCTCGTTCCTCGGTGTAGGAAAATGTCCCACTGCGCCATTCAAGGGCGCGCAACAGCTGCTCGGTGAGCACGCCCCGCACCGCCGAGAAGAGCTCCTCAAGTTTGACGACGCCGTCATCAACGAGACGGCTGCACAGGCGGCGCGTCGAGATGGCCTCGCCCACCCGCAGCTCACTGTGGGTGGCGGCGGTGATGAGCCCTCCTTTCAAGAGCTGCTCTTCGGGCCGGTCGGCAGTCAGCACCGACGTGAAGCAGACGGGCTCGCCATCCTCGAGATGGATGCTTCGGCACCGGTCGTCGTCGGTACACAATTCGATTTTTCCGGTGACCCGTTGTGACCAGGCCGCCAGCAACACCGCGGGCAACTCGCCGTCGTCAAAGCGCCCCGCCGGGGGCTCCAGCGGTCGAAAGGGCAGCGGTAGCGGCGCTTCGTGCTCCACGACGGCAACGTCGATCAAGGGGCCACCGACCGGCACGCCCTCACCCTCGCCAACCGCGCGGGGCTGGGCGCCGACATCAAGTCCCGACACCACGGTGCCCCGGGGCATCGCGTCGAAGCGGCCACCGACGAAAGACAAGCGCGCCCGCGCTCGTGCGTCTTGGAGCGAAGACCGTGCGGCTTCCTCCTCAGCACGCAGGCGGGCGAGGCGTTCAGCATCAATCCGAGCGGCCTCCTGCAGGCGCTGCTGTTCCTCGGCCATGGCCGCGAGGCGCGCGGCCGCTGCGGCCTCTCGCTCGCGCAGAGCAGCCTCGGCGATGGCGGTGTCGTCAGCGAGTCGGGCACGCTCAGTGGCCGCCTGGTCGGCGACGTGTCGCAGGTGGGCTTCCTGTGCCTCAAGCTGTTCCAGGCGGAGGGCCTCTTCTGCCTGGGCTGCGCTCTCTTGATCACGACGCTGGGCTTCGAGGGAGGCCAGACGGCCATGTTCGTCGGCCACCGCCCGGGCCAACTCGTCCTGGCGCGCCATGTGAGCGGCCACAGCGACGTCGTGGTGGGCGTTGGCGGCCTCCAGGGCCTCCTGGGCCAGTCGTTCGCGTCGGGCCCGCTCCTGTTGCAGGGCAATGAGATCGTCCTGGACGCGCTGACAGGCGCTTTCAAGCTCGGCGATGGTGGCGCGCGCCTGCGTTGCCTCGTCGACGCTGCGAGCATTGAGGGCCACCACCGCCTCTTCCAGGGCGCGGCGCTCGGCGGCAAGGGCGGCGAGCTCGGCAGCGGTCTGGTGTCGGCGAGCGTGTTCCTCGTCGACGAGGCGCGCGATGTCGGCCTGGCGAGCGTCACGTTCGTCGACGATGGCCAGCAGGCGAGCCCGTTCGTGCTCGAGTCGTTGGCGGTGTTCTGCTTCGGCGTCGTCGACGGCGCGCTGGGCCCGGGCGCTGCGTTCGGCGAGGTCCTGCAGGCGCACTTCTTCATCGTCGGCGCGGGCGCGGGCGGCCTCGGTGGCGGCGAGCACTTCGGCATTGAGGACGTCGCGGCGGACTTCCAACGCCGCGAGCCTGGCTTCCTCCTGCTGGCGCCGCTCGTCGCGGGCACGCCGCTGTGCTTCATCGTCGGCGACGGCAGCGGCTCGTCTACCGGCGAGCAACTCCAGCTCGGCAGTTTGTTCGGCCAGGCGGGTCTGGCGGTCTGCTTCGATGGCCTGCAGCTCGGCTTCCAGCGTGAGGCGGCGAGCAGCGAGGTCCTCCAGTTCAGCGACCTGTTCCAGTTGTCGACGAGCGACATCGTCGGTCAGCCGCTGCTGATCCGCTTGGACGTCGGCGCGCTGGGCCGACAAACGCTTGAGCACGGCAAGAGCATCCTGCAGATGCTCTTGCTGCTCCAACTGCAGGCTCGCGAGCGCCAGCTCCATCCGGGTGCGCTCGTCGACGAGGGCCTGCAGACGCGCTTCCTCTTCCTCAACACGTTGGTGGTGTTGCAGCTGAAGGGTGTCCAGCGCCTCCTGCACGGTCGTACGCTGCTGAGCGAGGGCGTGCAGGCGGCGTACTTCGTCGGCAATGCGGCGATCGCGTTCGTCATGGACGGCGTGGAGGGCCGCCTCGGCAGCGATGCGCTGTTCGGAGACTGCACCCAGGCGGGCGGCTTCATCAGCCAACAGGACCCGCTCGGCGTCAGCCAGTGCGCGGATGGCGGCTTCAGCGTCGGCACGGTCATCAGCGAGCCGAGCCAGCCGGGCTTCTTCGTTGGTGAGGCGTTGCTGTTGCTCCGTTCGCAGCGATTCAAGGGCGACCTCGGCAGCGGCTCGTTGGTCGGCGAGGCTCTGCAGGCGGCGCTGTTCGTCGGCGTGTCGCCGCTGGTGCTCGTCGATGCTGGCCTGCAGGGCGGCCTCGGCGCTGGCGCGGACGACGGCGAGGGCCTGCAGGCTGGCAGCGCCGTCTTGCTCGTCGGCGTGGCGGGCGCTGTCGAGCTCGGCGATGGCCTGCTCCTGTTGCGCTCGTTCATCGGCGAGCGCGGCAATGCGCTCCTCCTGTTCGGCGATGCGGACCGTCCGCTCCCGGGTCAGGCGTGTCAGTTCGAGCTCGGCAGCGACCCGTCGTTGCCGGGCCTCTCGCAACGCCATTTCCTCCTCGGCGGCGGCGGCATCAGCGGCTTCAACGACGGCCCCCAGTCGGGTGGCTTCTCGGCCCAGCTGCTTGAGTCGTTCGGCAGCGTCGCCGTCGTCAGCAACACGGGTGCTCGGAGCCAATCCGGCGCGAACGATGGTGGCGGGGCGGAGGGTCATCGGCGACGTGGTGTCGGTGAAATCGCTCGAGAACTCGTCGGCATCGCCGAGGCGACCGGGTCTGACCTGCCCTGCCGCCGGGGTGTCACCGAGGTCGTGGCCGACGTCGCCGGCAGCGTCGAAGCCGCGGGTAAATGGATCGCCGCCGCCGAAGTCGTCGTCGTCGTCGTCGCCAAGCAAATCACCAGGGAGGGCGGCGCGGGGCACAATGATGCGCAGCGGCTCGGGCGTGAGCTCAAGGAGGTCGTACTCGTCGACGGTGACCATGAGCCCCATGGGCAGATCCGGCGTGGGCCCGCCCACGTAGGCGACGACTTTGGCGGTCACGCGGGCTGCTTCGACCGGCACCTGGAAAAAGCCGTCGCCGCCGGCAATCAGGGCGTCGGTGGTGGAGCGGACCCCCTCGGCGCCGGTGCCAATGAACAAGATGGGGACGCTGGCCCCGCCGGGGGCGTCGCGAAGGCGGTCGCACACGTCGGCGGCGTCTTCGTCGACCGTGAGCAGGTCGATGATGACGCCGGCGGGAGGCGCGCGGTTTCCGTTGAAGGCGGCGGTGGAGACCCGGGCGTCGCGCGCCACCATGACGGTCAGTCCCGCTGCCGAGAACGCCTGAGAGAGGGGGCCAAGAAAGGCTGGCCGCCCCGACACGAGCAGTACCGACGCCCCACCGCCCTGCGCGTTCCCGCTCACGCTGCACCCGTCGACCGAGGAAAGACCGCGCTACCGGCCGGTGTGGCCGAGAAGTCCTTGATTTCTCTTGTAAAATCGAGACGCACCATCGTACCACGCCGTTGGGCGCGGCGTCCAAGAAACGACGGGCCCCGGGCATCTTCGTCGCCCTGCCGACAGCGAAGCCTGCTTCGCCTCGTCCCGGCAGTCACGTCGACGGATCTCCGTCGATCCGTTGCGCTGTCGTCCCTGGCGGGTTCGCGGTACCTTCATGACCCGACCGACGAGTTGGAGGAGATTGCTACGATGAAGAACTGCATGTTTCTGTCAGTGGAGTTGTCACCCCGATGAAAGCAGTCATCTTGGCCGGCGGCCTCGGCACACGCATTTCCGAAGAGACCCATCTGCGGCCCAAGCCAATGATTGAGATCGGTGGTAAGCCGATTCTCTGGCATATTCTGAAGATGTACTCGTCTGCCGGGGTTAATGACTTCGTCATATGCTGCGGTTATCGCGGTTATATGATTAAGGAGTATTTTGCGAACTATTTCCTGCATATGTCGGACGTCACGTTTGACATGAAACAGAATCGCATGGAGGTCCACCATCAGACCGTCGAGCCGTGGCGGGTGACCTTGGTCGACACCGGCGAGGCCACGCTCACGGGCGGTCGTTTGAAGCGCGTCGCGGAATATGTCCGCGATGACGAAAGCTTCTGCTTCACCTACGGCGACGGCGTGAGTGACCTTGATATCCGGGGGACCATCGATTTCCACCGCCAACACGGCAAACTCGCGACCGTGACCGCCGTGCTACCGCCGGGGCGATACGGTGCCCTTGAACGTGAGGGTGATCAGGTCACCGGATTCATCGAGAAGCCTCGCGGCGAAGGCGGCTTCATCAACGGCGGCTTCTTTGTATTGTCACCGAAGTGCATCGACCGTATCGACGGCGACGATACCGCGTGGGAAAGCACCCCATTGGCCAGCCTTGCTGCGGAGGGACAATTGATGTCGTACGAGCACCGGGGCTTTTGGCAGCCAATGGATACGCTGCGCGAAAAAACCATGCTTGAGGACCTGTGGCTCGCGGGCCGGGCGCCGTGGAGAACGTGGTGATGCGCCCATGACGCTGCCGTATTCCAGGCCTGACGCTGCTTTTTGGCGCGGCAAACGAGTGCTGGTGACCGGGCATACCGGCTTCAAGGGCGCGTGGCTTTCGCTGTGGCTTGAGCGTTTGGGGGCACTCGTCACCGGCGCCTCACTGGCGCCCGCGACGTCGCCGGCCCTGTTTACGCTTGCCGATGGAGGGGCCCGCTGCAGCGCTCATCACGTCGTCGACATCCGTGATGCCGCCGCCGTCGCCCGGGTTGTTCGGTCGACTCGTCCAGATATTGTGCTGCATTTGGCGGCCCAGGCCCTCGTCCGGCAGAGTTATCGCGCGCCGCTGGAGACCTTCGCCACCAATGTCATGGGGACCGCCCATGTGCTGGATGCGCTGCGTGGGCTTGATGGTGTTCGATCAGTCGTCGTCGTGACCACCGACAAGGTCTATCGAAATCGGGAATCGTATTGGCCCTATCGAGAAGACGACGCGCTCGGTGGCCACGACGCCTACAGCGCCAGCAAGGCCGCCAGCGAGCATGTGGTGGTCAGTTACCGTGATTCGTTCCTGGCCGCGCAGGGCGTCGGTATCGCGACCGCCCGCGCAGGCAATGTCATCGGTGGTGGTGATTGGTCGCTAGACCGGCTCATTCCCGACGCTGTTCGTGCTTGGCAACACGGCGCGATTCTCGACATCCGGCGACCGGCATCGATTCGTCCCTGGCAGCACGTTCTTGAGCCATTGGCTGGCTACCTCACGATTGCCGAACGCCTGTGGCACGACCCATCGGCCGCTGGCGCTTATAACCTCGGGCCGCATACCCACGAAGCCGCCACCGTCCGTGACGTCATCGAACTCGGCCGCCGCGCCTGGGGGGGCGGCGAGGTGCGCTACGGCGACGGCGATGAAGGGCCACATGAAGCTGGCTGGCTTGCCCTCGAGGTCGCCAAGGCTCGCACCGTCCTCGGCGTGACGCCCCGCTGGAGCCTGCGCGATGCGGTCGATCGAACCATGACCTGGTATCGGCAGCACAACGACGGTGCGTCGGCGCACGGCCTGTGTCTTGCGGACATTGACGATTTCGAACGGCTGGACGCCCCTCCATCGGTGCCGGCGTGAGCCGCTTTACGATAAGTGACCTGCCGCTGATGGGGCTCAAGCGCGTGGAGCGTCACCGCATTGGCGATGCCCGCGGTTTCTTGTCGCGTCTGTATTGCGTCGAGGAACTGTCGGCCGCCGGCTGGCGCGATCCCATCGCGCAGCTGAATCACACCGTTACCGCAGCACGCGGGACCATACGCGGCATGCATTTCCAACGCCCACCGCACGCCGAGATGAAATTGGTGAGCTGCTTGCGCGGTGCCGTGTGGGACGTCGCGGTCGACGTACGACGCGACTCACCGACATTCCTGCACTGGCACGCCGAGGAACTGTCGGCGGACAACGCTTGCGCCATGCTTTTGCCGGAAGGTTTCGCGCACGGCTTCCAGACGCTGACCGACGACGTCGAGATGCTGTATTGCCACAGCGCCCCGTACGTCGCGGCGGCTGAAGCCGGCTTGCGCCCCGACGACCCGCGCCTGGGTATTCGCTGGCCGCTGGCCATCGCCGGCCTGTCGACGCGCGATGCCTCCCATCCCCTGCTTGACGAGCATTTCACCGGAATCACCCCATGAAGTGTCGGCACTGCGAAACACACCTTGAGCACACGTTTCTCGACCTGGGCTTCGCGCCGCCGTCGAACGCCTACCTGTCCGTCGACGACCTCTCCAGGCCGGAGAAGTATTACCCTTTGCGTATCCGCGTGTGCGACCAGTGCTGGTTGGTACAGACTGAAGATTACGCCCAGGCCGACGAATTATTCAGTACCGACTATGCCTATTTCTCCAGTACGTCGACGACGTGGTTGGCGCATGCACGGCGCTATTGTGACGACGTCACCGATCGGCTGGGGCTGACCCGCGACAGTTTGGTCATCGAGGTCGCCGCCAACGATGGTTACCTGCTGAAGAACTTTGTCGCCGCTGGCATCCCCTGTCTTGGTATTGAGCCGACCAACAGTACCGCGTCCGCGGCTGAAGCCCTCGGAATACCGATTCTCCGTCAGTTCTTCGGTGAGCAGCTTGGTCGACAGTTGGCGCAAGCCCAGCGCCAAGCGGATCTGATCGTCGGCAACAACGTCTATGCCCACGTACCGGATATCAACGACTTTACGCGCGGACTGAAGGCCGCTTTGAAGCCGACCGGCACCATCACCCTTGAGTTTCCGCACCTCCAGCACCTCGTCGAGCAAACACAGTTCGACACCGTCTACCACGAGCATTTCTCCTATCTCTCTCTCCATACCGTGTCGCGAATCTTCACGGCGGCCGGCTTGCGCGTCTGCGATGTGGAGCGATTGACGACCCACGGAGGAAGCCTGCGTGTGTACGGGTGTCACAGCGACGACGACCGTTCGACGTCGACCGCCGTGGCGACGGTGCTGTCGGAGGAGCAGCGCGTAGGTCTGCGCGATCTCGAGACCTATCGTTCGTTTCAGGCGCGCGCGGACCGCGTCAAGGACGACTTGCTGTTCTTTCTGCTTGAGCAGAAGCGGGCGGGCAAATCGGTGGCCGCCTACGGAGCCGCCGCCAAGGGCAATACGCTGCTCAACTATGCCGGCGTCAAATCCGATATGCTGCCTTTCGTGTGTGACGCGGCCAAGGCCAAGCAGGGCAAATACCTGCCCGGGAGCCATATCCCCATTCTGTCGCCATCGACGCTGCAGCATCGCCGCCCGGATTTTCTGCTCATTCTGCCGTGGAACATCGCCGCCGAGGTCAAGTTGCAAAATGCAGCTTTGGCTGCGCAAGGCACACGCTTTGTGACGGCGGTGCCGACGCTCGAGGTCGAGTGAAAAAGCGCGTGTTGTTGACGGGTGCCACCGGGTTTGTCGGACGCCAGGTGCTCCGAGCCCTGTGTGCCAGCGGCGTCACGGTCGACGTGGTCGTTCGGGATGGTTCCGATACACGCTCGATGGAGGAATATGGCGTCGGGCGCATTCTTTCCACTGTCGATATGTTTGCTGAAGACGTGGCCTGGTGGCAGAGCGCCTGCACCGATGTGGACATCGTCGTCCACGCAGCATGGTACGCGGAGCCCGGGCGCTACCTTCAATCGTCCGTCAACCTGGATTGCCTCGAGGGCACCCTCCGACTCGCGCGTGGAGCGTCCAGAGCTGGGGTGAAGCGCTTTGTCGGCATTGGAACCTGTTTCGAATATGACCTCACTCCAGGTCATTTGTCTGTGAATACCCCCCTGAGGCCGACCACGCCCTATGCCGCAGCCAAGGCGAGTACTTTCTGGATGCTGTCGCAATGGTTGCCAACGCAGGGGCTTGAATTCCTTTGGTGCCGGCTCTTCTATTTGTACGGCGAAGGGGAAGACCCACGTCGGCTGGTTGCGATGGTGCGCAAGAAGCTGGCGGCAGGAGAACCGGTGGAACTGACCAGTGGCGCGCAGCTTCGCGATTTCATGGATGTCCGGTCAGCTGGCCATCGCATCGCCGGGGCTGCGCTGAGTGCCCTGCAGGGGCCGCTGAATGTCTGCTCAGGCACGGGGGTCTCGGTTCGTGCAATGGCCGAGGAGATTGCCGACGAATTCGGGAGGCGAGACCTGCTTCGCTTCGGAGCCCGTCCTGACAACCTCGTAGACCCCCCTTGTGTGGTTGGCGTACTGAGGACGGATGACCAATGATGAAGAATCGGCACCGCGTTCTGTATCGGCAATACGATTTTCCCGTGTTTCAAAATCGCATGTATCCCACTGCTGAAGAGGCGCTGGTTTGTCCACGCGGGGACATCGAACTCGTCGAAGACCAAGTGACTGGACTGGTGTACAACGCCGCGTTTCGACCCGAGCTCATGGTCTACGACCGCGACTACCAAAACGAGCAAGCGGTCAGCGGCGCGTTTCGAACGCATCTTGCTGCGGTTGCTGACATTGTCGAGCGGCATCTCGGCAGTGCGCACCTCGTCGAAATCGGCTGCGGCAAGGGCTGGTTTCTTGAAATGCTCGTTGAGCGAGGTGCTGACGTTGTCGGCTTCGACCCGACCTACGAAGGGCAAAACCCGCGCATCGTCCCGCAATATTTTGCTCCGGGTGTCGGGATCAGCGCCCGGGGAATGATTCTGCGCCACGTGCTTGAGCATATTCAAGACCCCCACGGGTTCCTGCACCAGTTGCGACTGGCCAACGGCGGCGGCGGCCTCATGTACATCGAGGTTCCTTGCCTTGAATGGATCATCGACCGACGCGCCTGGTTCGATGTGTTTTACGAGCACGCGAATTACTTCCGCTTGTCTGACTTCGCCCGCATGTTTGGTTCAGTCCTGCACGGAGAGCGACTGTTCGGAGGGCAATATATTGGCGTTGTCGTAGACCTGGCAACGCTTCGCCCTCCCGTCGTTGATGTTGACGACCAAGTCGGCTTTCCGTCGGACTTCGGTGCATTCGCAGCGAACGCGCTGCCGGACCCGCAGATGCCGGCGGTCGTCTGGGGTGGGGCGTCAAAAGGAGTCATTTTCTCCCTGCTGCTCAAGCGCGCGGGGCACGCCGTCCAGTCGGTCATTGACATCAACCCAACGAAGCAGGGTCGTTACCTGCCGGCGACTGGCCTTCGTGTGCAATCTCCGGATGAAGTTTTGCCGACGCTGCGCCCGGGAACGACCATTTTCATCATGAATTCCAACTACTCGCAGGAAATTATTGCGGCCGCGGGGCCCGCATTTCGATACGTAGAGGTGGATAAGCTATCCACGACTTGATGGACGCGAACGCAACGGCCGGTCAGGATGAAACTCTCGCTCGTTCCTGCAAGTCGGTGCTTGATGCGCGTGGTCCCAGAGA
>CAJBHN010000543.1 GCA_903952805.1 uncultured Myxococcales bacterium
AACGTGATCATCGACCAGCCCGCCATTGATCCCGACCTCGATGGCCTCACCGACCAAGACCGAAACGGTGACGGTCGGCCCGATGACAACTGCCCCACCAGGTTCAATCCCGCCCCCCAGGCCGATAGCGACAACGACGGCGTCGGCGACCTCTGCGATGTCTGTCCAGACACCTTCGATCCAGGCCAGGAAAACACCGACGGCGCTGGCCGAGGCGATGCCTGCAACCAGGATGGCTCAACGGCCTGCCCGAACTTCGGGATGTATGCCGTTGCCACCTGCGCGGTGGACAGCGACGGCGACGAGATCGACGACACGCGCATTGCGTGTGCCGAAGGCATCGAGGCTTGCCTTCCCCGCAGCGACCCTCAGGGCCGCTTGCCCATCACCGGCCCGGCAACGCCACTCGACAATTGCCAGGAGCTGGGAAACCCAGACCAGGGCGACCTTGACAACGATGGCGCTGGCGACACCTGCGACGACGACCGCGACGGCGACGGCGCCATCGAAGCCGTCGACAACTGCCCAGCGACAGGAAACACCGATCAAGCGGATGCCGATGCCGACGACGTCGGTGATGTGTGCGACACCTGCCCCGAGGTGGCCAACGGCGACCAGAGCGACCTCGACGGTGACGGCGTCGGCGACGCCTGCGACGACGACATCGACGAGGACGGCATTGTCAACGCAGACGACAACTGTCCGGCGGTCTTCAACGCCTCGCAGCAGGACAGCGACGGGGACACTGTTGTCGGCGGTGGCGGCGATGCCTGTGACCTCTGTCCGGCCCAGGCCGGTGACTTCGTCGATGCCGATGAGGACCTGATTGGTGACGCGTGCGAGGCGCCTGCCTGTGTTGGCGTGGACTCGCCCCGGAAGGCCTGCGCCAGCGACACCGACTGCGTCGACGCTGGCGGCGTGTGTCTGGAGGGCGGCTTCTGTCTCGAGGCCCAGGATTCTGACGGTGACGGCCTGTCCGATGCCTGCGACGCCGACGCCGACGGCGATGACGTCGATGACGCGGACGACAACTGCGTCGGTGCGAAGAACGACGAGCAGACCGACACCGACGACGACGGGTTCGGCGATGCTTGCGACAACTGTCACAATGCAGCCAACGCCGATCAGGCCGACGCCGACGACGACGGCGTTGGCGACGCTTGCGACCTGTGCCGCCTGGTGGCCTCCGGCCCGGTGACCTGCGATGCCGACGAGGATTGTGGATCGGCTGGCGCTTTGTGCGGTGACAACGGCCAATGCGCGACCGACCTCGACACCGACGGCGATGAGACCGGCGATGCCTGCGACGCCGACGACGATGGCGATGGCATCTGCGATCCCTGCTCGTCGGACGGCGTGCCGCTGCCGGCCTGCACGGGTCTGGTGTCAGCTGATGATTGCGCCGGTGCCGACAACTGCCCTGACGTCCAAAACGCCGACCAGACAGACGGCGACGTCAACGGCCTGGGCGACGTCTGCGAGGACAAAAACGGCAACGGCACCCCCGATGCCGAGGACGACGGCGACGACGACGGCATCCTCGATATCCTCGACAACTGCGCGGCTGTCGAAAACGGCAACCAGGCCGATGCCGACGGTGATGGCTTCGGCGACGTATGCGACGTGTGTGCCACCGCGGTGAACCCCGACCAGGCCGACGCCGACGCCGACGGCGTGGGGGATGCGTGTGACCTGTGCCCTGGCGCGGCGGACCCGACGCAGGGCGACGCCGACGGCGACGGCCTGGGCGACGCGTGTGACCTCGATGCCGACAACGATGGGTTGACCAGCACCATCGACAACTGCCCATTGGATCCAAACCCTGAACAGGTCGACGGCGACGGCGACGGCGCCGGCGACGCCTGCGACGTGTGCGGGGGCGTGTTCAATCCCGGCCAGGTTGACCTTGACGGTGATGGCGTCGGCGACGCCTGCGATAACTGCCCCAATGTGGAAAATGCCGATCAGGTTGACGCTGACGGCGACATCCTCGGCGACGCCTGTGACAACTGTGCCGCCATCGCCAATCGTGACCAGCGCAACAACGATGGTGACGCCAACGGCGACGTCTGCGACGTCGACGATGACAACGACGGCATTGGTGACGGCGTCGACAACTGCCCGGTCGCGTCCAATGCCAATCAGCAAGATACCGACGATGATGGCGACGGCGACGTGTGCGATGACGACGTCGACGGCGACGGCCTCACCAATGACGAAGATGCTTGCGTGGCGGTCGAATCCACCTTCACCACAGTGGCTGTCGATGATGGTGTCAGCGACCTCAGCGACGACGATGCCTCGCCAACGACCATCAATGGCAGCGGCGGGGGCGCATTGCTCGACGGCGACGAGTTGACCGTGACCGGGTCCATCGGCGGCGAAGACGCCGTCGATGCATTCGTGGTCGTCGTCCCGACCATCCCCGGTCGGGGTGCGCGCGTGTCTGTCGAGGGGAACATTGCCCTGAGCGTCAATGGCAACTCTGTGCCCTCTGCCTTTTCCATCGACCTCAACGGCGCCCAGCGCACCTTCGTCGTGACGGCCGGCGGTCCTGCCGGTGAGTGGACCATCGTCATCGCCATTGGCGGTGATGTCGACAGCGATAGAGACGGTGCCGCCGACCTGTGCGACTCCTGCGTGGGCGATGCCAATGTGGGCGACCGCGACGGCGACGGCGTCGATGATGCCTGCGATCCCTGCATGGTGGCCGCTGGCGATTGCTCCAACATTGATGCCGACAACGACGGCATCTGTGACGTCGGCCCCGAATCTGCTCCGGCAACGTGCGATGCCGCCGGTGCGGTCGACAACTGCCCCGACGCCCCCAATGCCGAACAGGCCGATCGTGATGACGATGGTCAGGGCGACGCGTGCACCGACACCGACAACGATGGTGTGCAGGACGACACCGACAACTGCCTCGACGATGCCAACATCGACCAGATCGACGGCGACGAAGATGACGTCGGCGACGTCTGTGACACCTGTGTCGACGATGAAAACGCCGACCAGAGCGACATCGATGGCGATGGAATTGGCGACGCCTGCGACGGCTGTGTTGTCTTGGCCGGCGAAGACTGCTCCGTGGTCGACCCCGACAACGACGGCTTCTGCGACGTCGTCGTTGCCGCCGCCAACGCCTGCCTCGGCCAGGACAACTGCCCCGGGCTGTTCAATGACGGCCAGGACGATGCCGACGGCGACGGTGTGGGCGATGCCTGCAACGACGCTGCCGACAGCGACAACGACGAATTTTCTGATGCCCTCGATTCCTGCCCTGACGTTGGCAATGCGGACCAGGCCGACCTCGATGGCGACCAGGTCGGCGATGTCTGCGACGATGACGTCGATGGCGACGGCTTCTGCAACGACGCCGCCGCGCGTGACGCCGATGCCCCTGGCTGTGTTGGGCTCGACAACTGCCCGCAAGTTGCCAATACACATCAGGCCGACGGCGACGAAAACGGCGTCGGTGATGCCTGTCAGCAGGACGGCTTCACGGCCACTGTCGACGAGCTTGAGCCCAATGACGAGACGGCCCAGTTCATTGGCTTTCCGCTGGTCAACGAGAGGCTGGTCATCGTCGGCGACATGGCCGCCATTGGCGACAGCTATCCCGACCTTGACCTGTACCGCTTTGTCGCACCTCGTGCCGGCACCTTCGCCATCCGGCTGACGGCCTCCGCTGGCAACGACTACGACGCTATCATCGGGCCCGACCTCAGCGCCGACAACCTGTTCGACGATCCCCGCCAAACCTTCATGGCGGCCCAGAGCGGCAATCCCGAACTCGCCTACCGACGTCTGGCCGCGGGCGAAGTGGTCGACGTCGCCGTCGGCGGCTCTGGCGGTCAGCCGGGCGCCTACGAGCTGGAGGTCAGCCTGTTGGCGGACGTCGAGAGCTTCGATCCGGCCGCGGCCGTGCCCGTCTCATTGCGCGTTGGCGAGGTCGAGCCGGTCATCTTTGGCTTTGACGCCAGCGTGGCCGGCCGCGGCGGCGGTGACCCCACCGGTGATTGGGACGGAAGCGGCGACGCCAGTGACGACGAGGCTGATGTGTTCACCTTCACGGCGACGACGGCTGGGACCCTGCAGCTGAGCCTCGCGTTCAACGGCGCTGATGACCTTGACTTCACGGTCTGGAGCTCGGCGCCCAATCCCGATTTTGACGGCCTGCTCTCCGCTGCCGGAGCCAGTGCTGCGGTTCCCGAGCTTGACAGCGTCGCTGTCGCCGCCGGTGACGTCGTCTTTCTGGTCGTTCACCGCTTCGCCCTCGGCGCTCGCGGCAGCTACTCCCTCACCGCTTTCCTCGAGTGAATCCCATGCACACCATCAACCCTCCCTCGACCATGACGGACCTCGTGCGCAGCATGCGGCTGCGAATGCGACTGCGCCATCGCTTACCACTGATGGCGATTGCGGCCGTCGCTGCGGCGCCCGTGTACGCAGCCCAGACGGGCGAACTCGGCGGCGTCGTCGTCGACGACGCTGGCGAGCCCATCACCGGCGTGCGCGTCATTTTGACGTCGCCGCAGATGATCGGCGGCGCCCGGGAATTCGTCACCACCGCCACCGGCGAATTCCGCTTCCCCAACCTCGATCCCGGCAGCTACACGGTGACGGTCTCGTCGCCCAACCACGTCGGCTATCAGGAGGCCGACCTCTACGTCGGCATCGACGCCCACGTCGACCGCGAGTATCTGCTGGAAAAGGCTGCCGACAGCGCCGGTGCCGAAAAGGTCATCAAGGTGACCGCGTCGCGGCCCATCGTCGACGTCACCCGCTCATCGCAGGGGACGAGTTTCACCCCCGAGTTCACCGACCGCACCGCGACCTCGCGCGACTACCAGGGCATTGCCCTCTTCGCCCCCGGCACCATCTCTGGCAGCCAGGCGCCGGGCAATCCATCGATTCACGGCGGTACCCCGTTTTCGAACGTCTATTTGCTCGACGGTCTCAACATCACCGACCCGGTGACCCAGACCTTCTCGACGAATTTCAACTTCGACGCCATCGGCGAGCTGCAAATCATCACCGGCGGCATGGACGCCGAATACGGCTCGACCACCGGCGGTGTCATGAACATCGTGACCAAATCTGGCGGTGACGAGTTTGAGCTCGACGGCTCGGTCTATTGGGCTCCCAAGGAGCTGCAGCTCCTCGACCCGGGCGAGGTCAACGACAGCAACGACATCAACGCCAATATCTCGGTGGGGGGGCCCATCATCAAGAAGAAGCTGTGGTTCTTCCTGTCGGGCCAGTACGTCGACAGCCAGTCCACCACCCCCGTCAGCAACTCGCCCTTTGGTGATGGTTTCACCATTCCGGCGCGCAAGTTCAACGCGTTCTACGGCCTCGGCAAGCTCAAATGGCAGCTGACGCCGTGGCAGAAGTTTTCGCTGTTGATTCAGGGAGACCCGACCTGGATCACCAACGAGCGTCAAGCTGCCACCGTCCATCCAGACGCCGAGCGGCAGCGCTTTCAGGGCGGCGTGAAGATCGTGACGACGTCGGAGACCACGTTGTCGGATAAGCTGTTTTGGAAGTCCCAAATCGGCTACGGGGCCGACCAACTGTACGTATTCCCGATGAGCTGCGACGGCGATTTCGAGCGCTGCGCCAAGGATTCGGTGCCGGGCCACACCAACCAGGGCACCGGTACCAGCACCGTCAACGACACGGCGCTGACCGACGATCGCCGTTACCGGCTGATGGCGTCCACGGCGTTGAGCTATTTTCTGGATGGATTCCTCGGCGAGCATGAGTTCAAGGCCGGCCTCGAGGGCACCTTCACCTGGAACACCACCAACGACTTCGTGCCAGGCGGTCAGGTCTTCACCGACAACGGCGTTGACCGCAGCGACTCCAGCATCGACGGCGTCGGCGACCCCTTCCAGACCACCATCTACGACAACCAGCTGAACAAGACCGTTACGTCGAACCTGGTGTCGGTGTACCTGCAAGACAGCTGGCGCCCGTTCAAATCCCTCACCATTCGCCCTGGGCTTCGCCTGGACTCATCGCGGGGCTACAACGACGCCGAAGACGGCGGCAAAGAAATCTTCCAATTCACCACGCTTTCTCCCCGCCTTGGCGCCGCCTGGGATCCGTTTGGTGACGGCAAGACCGTCGTGCGCGGCGGCTACTTTTTCTACAATGAGACCGGCTTGCTGACGGTGCCGTCCTTTGTCGGCCGCAGCCTGGAGAGCCGCACCCTGCAGTTCAATCCGGCCACCGAAAAATACGACATTTTCGTGCGCAACGAGGGTGGTCAGGACGCCGTCACCTTCAAGGACGGCATGGTTGCTCCCAACATGCATGAGGTCATCTTTGGTGTGCAGCGCGAGGTCTTTGAGAACTCAGCGGTGGCCGTCGACTTCACGTATCGCCGCCGCCAAAACATGTTTGAAGACGACGAGACCAACGTCATCTGGAACGAACGTGGCGACAACGCCGTCGGCTTCCGCAATGGCGACCCCCGCTTCATCTTTTCGGTGGGCACCCCGGCCGAGGCGATGGGCCAATATGTCGGTGTCGACTTCATCTACGAAAAGCGATTGAGCGACAAATGGTCCGCGTATCTGACCTACACGTTGTCTCGCCTCGAGGGCACAGCGGAACGTTTCATCAGCTACACGTTCGACAACTACACCCAACGTGAGTTCGAATACGGCTTCCTCGAGGACGACGTGCGCCACCGCGCGCGGGCCACGCTGAGCTACGACCTGCCCTACGGCTTCCAAATCGGCGGCACTGGCGTCTATCAATCGGGCCGCCCACTGACGAAGCTGTTCCTCAACCAGTTCTATGGTGACTTCCTCGACAAGCGAGCCTCCGCTGGTTTCGACCCCAAGGATGTCGCCAACCCCGATGACGACGTCGAGTTCCGCACGCCGGATGTCTTCTCGTTGAATGCCCGACTGGCCTGGCGCCTGAAGGAACTCACGACGCAGGACATCTGGCTCATCGCCGATGTGTTCAATGTCTTGAACACGCGTCCAGCGAGCGGCTTTGAAACGCGCGACTTGCCTGCCTTCGGCCAGTCTCTTGGCCGCGGCGGCCCCATGAATGCCCAGGTCGCCGTGCGCTACCAGTTCTGAGCAGGCACCGACGACGCCCACGGGGGCAGCAGCAGCGCCGGCCGACCACGCCCGACTCGATGTCGGTGGGTCCGCCGGCGCTGTCGTTTTTCGGCGATGTGGCGGGCCCAGCGGCGACGATGCAGAGTACGACGACGAAATGTGTGGCGCCCTGATTTCCCTGGTGTTCGCGCTGCAGTTCGCCGCTGACGTCGGCGGCACCCATGCACCTGTTGGTGTGCACCTCGGCGCTGGCGTCGGCGCTGGCGTCGTCGGCGGCGATGTCGTCGCGGTGGTCGACGTTGGCGTCGGCATCGAAACCTCGCCGTTTGCGTTGCATCTGCGTGCCCCGCCGACGTTTCGCCTGGTGGACCTGCCGGAGCCCGTGCCGTCGTCGCAGCCATCCATATGTCGGGTGATTCGTTGCGAAGAGGCGCTCCGCGGGCAGCGGCTCGACCCGACCGCGTTGGCCCGCGTCATCGACGAGGTCCGCCTCTTTCGCCCCGGTGACGTGGTGCATGCCCGGGCCGGTCGGCTGACCGCGACCTTTGGTGCCGGTGCCGCCGTCGACCGCGTGACGACGATGGCCTCGTGGGACCGTCGCACCAGCGGCGCCTACGGCAATGTGCGCCTGCCCGTGCAGTCCCTGCGCGCCGACGTCGTCGTGGCCGACGTCATCTCGCCGCTGGAATTGATGGCGGGGCGCCTGGAGGGGGCGTTGCCCTGGTTGCCGGTGGTGGCCGGCGTCGAAATCGCGGTCGATGCCTTTGCCCCCGACGACGTTGTGGACGGCGCCGGCGCGGTGGACCCCGCCGGCCGCACCCGCACCCTCGGCGTCGGCGTCGCTGACGTGCGTTTGCCGGTGACCATCGCGAGCGCTTCGCTGGCCCCAAGACTCGAGGTGTCGGTCGCGACGGGCTTGAGCGCCGACGGCGTTGTCGTCGACGGCTTCGGCTTTGGCGCAGCACTCGGCGTGGCGGCCGACCTCAAGGTGTCGTTTGTCGACGTCAAAGGTGAAGCGACGGTCGGGATGTCGACGTCAGCGCATCGCCGGGGATTGTTTTCGACGTTTCACCTCGTGGAGCGTCGTCGGGCCTTGGTGGGCAGCGCAGTGGTCGGTGGGGGGCTGGTCCATGTGCCGGCGCCGGGCGGCGTGTCGGCGGACCTGCGCCTGGAGGCGAGCGTGCTTGATGCGGTGGCCCCGCTGTTTCGCCTGCACCTGGAGCCCTCGCCGGGGGCCAACAGCGTGGAGGTGGGGGCTGTGGTCGACATCGAGCCCATCCAGGTCTCGTTCAGTGCCATGCGGCGTGGCTTTGTCGACCTCGGCGGCGTCGTCGACCGCGACGTGGACGCCCGACCGCTGCTGGTGGTGGCCGAGGCGGCCTGGCGCATCGTTGGCCCACTGTCAGTGTGGGCGCGGTGGTATCGCCTGCCACGCTTCGCTCCAGACGGCCTGCGGGCCGACGACGACGTGCTGGTCGGCATCGCGGTCGCTGGTGCCTTGCAGCCCCGCTGAGTCGCCTCAGTTTTGGTCGATGTCGGGGACGGGCAGGGCCACAAAGGGCACCCCCTCGTCGAGCAGCCGGGCCCGCTCCTCGGGCGTTGAGGTGCCATGGATGGCGGCGGGTTCCTCGTCGCCGCGGTGCATGGCGATGGCGCGCTCGGCAAAGCGCTCGCCGGCGTCTTCGGTGGTGGCCCGCACCTGCTTGAGGAGCTGCGACAAGGCCCGTTGGACCTCCAGGGGCATGGCGGGCGGATCGCTGGTGTCAGCGGCCGACGGAGACGCCGGCGCCGGCGCCGCTGACGAAGACGACGACGACGACGATGACGATGAGCGGCTGATGATGGCGCGAAAGCTGGGGCGCAGGTCGATATCGGTGCTCTGGCAGACCGGGCAGCACAGGTCTCCATCCAGCCGCACATCCTCGAAGGCTTGGCGGTTGTCGTACCAGCCCTCAAACAGGTGCCCATCACCGCACACGAGATCCACCAGGAACATGGTGTTCTTGTAGCCATCCACGCGCCGATGTCTTGGGGGTGCGCCAAAGGGCAACCCGTTGGGATATTGCAACACTGTGAAAGTTCGCATCGATCGCCCGCCGGCCCCGACCCCATCCACGCCAGGCCCTGCGCGCGGTACGAGCGCAGGCGCCACGCCCGCAACGACGACGGTGTCGACGGCGGTGTCGACGGCGGTATCGACGGCGGTGGCGCCGCCCCCGTCTGCGGGCGTCGACCGGCTGGCGAAGGGCAACGACGGCAAGCGATTTGATGCCCACTCGCTCCCACCTCCGTCTACAGCGACCTACCAGCCCCAGCCCGGCAAGCGCGCCGCCCTCGATCTGCGGGCGTGGCAGCCCTCCCTGCTGCGCGAGGCGATGCTGTCGGACATCACCGTCGTCTACGACCTGCTCAAGACGCTGCCGCCGGCGGTGACGTTTTTTGGCGGCGCCCGCATCAAGGAGGCCGACCCGTACTACGCCATCAGCCAGCAGATCGGCGCCCTGCTCGCCGAGCA
>CAJBHN010000544.1 GCA_903952805.1 uncultured Myxococcales bacterium
ATCTGCAGGGCGGTGGCACAGGCCTCCAGCCGGCCGGGCCGTCGGTGCAGGGCCTCGATGGCCAGCACGAGGTCCCGTTCGATGCTGCTGTAGGCGCGGCCGGCCTTCGCCTTGGCATGCTGCAGGGTTCTGCGGGGAGGTTCATCATCGCGAGGTCGATGAGGTAGCGGCTATGCACGCTGTCGTCGGCCCAGCGATGGGCGAGGGCCAGCAGCTTGCTGGTGGCGAGGTCGATGGCAGTGAGCCGGGCGACGCCGCAGATGCGGTCGCCATCAACAGGAGGCGACAGCTCGATGCGGGCCTCGCGGACAATCTCGACCTTGATGAGCTCGTCGTCGACGATGACGAAGGTGCGGATGCCATCGCTGTCGGAGACCAGGACGTCGAAGTCGACGTCAACAGACTCGCGATACTCGCCATGGCTCAGGGCAATGGCGGTGCCGCCAAACAGACACCCGTGCTGCGCGAGACAACGTGCGTCGAGGGCATTCAAGTCTTTGGCGCTGCGCCAAAGACTTGAATAATCAGGTCTATTCGACCACTTCGTGGTCGAATTCGAGGACTCGGGCGATGCGCTGGTGGTGAGGTTGCACCGTCGTCGGCGTTGCCTGGCTTGCCATGATGCCGACAGTGACGCCGGCAGCGGCGGACCCAAGGGTCGTCATGCTCACGGTGGCGCCCACCACCCCCCCGAGGAGGATGGCGATGCTGCCACTGCCGATGCTGCCAAAGAGGCCGTCGCTCTCTGGTCGGTTTTGCTCGGCGACCGCCGACAGGCCGGCACCCACTGCACCTCCCACCACACCAGCGGCCAACACGGCCACGGTGCCGCCGATGATGAGCGGGGTCGTCTCCGGTTGGCCGCCGTCGGCGTCGGCAGCCAAACATATCCCAAACGCCATGCCCACCGGCGCGGTCAGCGGTGTCAGCAGGCCGCCAGTGGGCCCCCCGACGAGGGCACCAACACAAGCGCCGAGGCCAGCGGCCAGGCCGATGTTGATTGGCTGTCGGGCAACGCCCATCGGGGGATCGGGCTGCAGCGCCGACTGCGTTGGAGCAACAGATGGTGGCGACGACGACGCAGGAGCAGCAGGCGGCGTCACCGGCGTCACCGGCGGAGCGGGAGTGTCCGTGGGGTCGACGATGGCGGCCGGCGTCGGTTCAGCCAACGGTGGGGGCAGCGGCAGCGGCGCCGCAGGTTCGGGCGCGGCCTGCGTCAAGGCAAACGCCAACATCAACGTGGAGGGACTACTCATCCCGTCAGTGTTCGATGAATCGACAGGCTTGTCGACTTCACCACGCAGGTGCACTCAACGTGCACTTCCACGTGTTCGTGACCGACGGCGCCTTCGACGCACATTGCGCACGCGAGCTTGCGAAATGTCCCGTTCCGACGGACGACGGCGTCTTCGTGACCGACGAGCCTCACGATAACGAAGACGCTGCTCGAATCATGGTGCGCGCCGGCCGGCCGACGCGTCATGTCGATACTGCACCGCTTCTTCGACGACGAGGACGACGACCGTCCGCGCGAGATCGAGCGCCTCCTCGAGTCGCTCGATGCGGCGTCGGCCACGCCGCAGCCGGCGTTGTTTGACCGTGATGACCGGCGCGCGCCGTTGTCGGCGTTCATCGAGTGGTTCTCGTTGCATGCCGCCACGCGGGTGATGACCAGCAGCCGCCGA
>CAJBHN010000545.1 GCA_903952805.1 uncultured Myxococcales bacterium
CTCCAAGGGCGGCAAGATCGGCCTGTTCGGCGGCGCCGGCGTCGGCAAGACCGTGACGATCATGGAGCTCATCAACAACATCGCCAAGGGCCACGGCGGCTTGTCCGTCTTCGCCGGCGTCGGTGAGCGCACCCGCGAAGGTCGCGACTTGTACAACGAAATGGCCGAAGGCAAGGCCGACGACAAAGACCCCGACATCATCCGCGGCGTCATCGTCAAGAACCACAAGACCGGCAAGGTCATCACCGAAGACTCCAAGGTCGCCTTGATCTACGGCCAGATGAACGAGCCACCAGGGGCCCGCGCCCGCGTCGCCCTGTCGGGTCTGACGGTCGCCGAGTACTTCCGTGACGAGTTCGGTCAGGACGTGCTGCTCTTCGTCGACAACATCTTCCGCTTCACGCAGGCCGGTTCCGAAGTGTCGGCGCTGCTCGGCCGCATTCCGTCCGCCGTCGGTTACCAGCCCACGCTGGCCACCGAGATGGGCGCGCTGCAGGAGCGCATCACGACGACGAACAAGGGTTCGATCACCTCGGTGCAGGCCGTCTACGTCCCCGCCGACGACCTCACCGACCCCGCCCCCGCGACGACCTTCGCCCACCTTGACGCCACCACCGTGCTCAACCGCGCGCTGACGGACCTTGGCATCTACCCCGCGGTCGATCCCCTCGACTCCACCAGCCGCATCTTGAGCCCCGACGTCGTCGGCAAGGAGCACTACGAGACCGCGCGGCGCGTGCAGCAGATCCTGCAGCGCTACAAGGACCTGCAGGACATCATCGCCATCCTCGGCATGGACGAACTGTCCCCCGACGACAAGCTGACGGTGTCGCGCGCCCGCAAGGTGCAGAAGTTCCTCAGCCAGCCCTTCTTCGTCGCCGAAGTCTTCACCGGCAGCCCCGGCGTCTACGTCAAGGTCGAAGACACCGTGAAGGCCTTCAAGAAGATCGTCGACGGCGAGTGCGACGAACTGCCGGAGCAGGCCTTCTACATGAAGGGTGGCATCGACGACGTGTACGAAGCCGCCAAGAAGATGGCCTGAGCTGCCGCCGGTGGTGACGTGGTCCTGGGGGAGCACGTCACCCGCGCTGGGACTCAACTTCCATCTGATCTTGCCGCCTGAGGATGACCATGCAACTCGACATCGTGACTCCCGATCGCAAAGTGGTTGTTGGCAAGGCCGACGACGTTGTCATCCCCGCCAAGGAGGGTGAGATCGACGTGCTGCCGGGGCATGCCCCCTTCCTGGGCATTCTGGGCACGGGCGTGCTGCGCTTCGTGGCCGAGGGCAAGACGCACCACCTGATGGTGTCGGGTGGCTTTGTCGAGGTCGACGGCGACCGGGTGGTGCTCATGTGCGAGAGCGCCTCGCTCAAGGACGAGGTCAAGCCCGAGGAAGAGCGCAAGAGCCTGCACGAGCTCGAAAAGAAGCTCGCCAGCCTCGGCGCCACGGCGTCGGAAGACGAGAGCTACCTCAAGCTCAAGGCCGAGGTCGACCGCTCGGCGGCTCGCCTGACCCTCGTCAAATAACGCAGCGGCACGGTTTTGCCCGCACGGAGCGCTCGACGGGACTTGTCTCGTCGGGCGCTTTGTCGTGTGGCGGCGCCGGCGTCCTTCCGGCCGGGGCGACGGCGCGACGAATCGGACCACTGCTGTCGCCGCTTCGGCGTGTCGCCGAGTCCCTCACCGGGCGCCGGGTTCCTTGGCCTTCACCGATGGCAGGTAGGCGAACAAGGGCACCCAGGCGCCGACGTCGTCGAAGTCGATGAAGGCAATCTGGTTGACGGCATTGCCCAGGGTGGCGGCGCCGGTGGTGCCGACGGAGGCCTGGAGCATGGTCCGGCCGGCCTGCTCCCGGGCCAGGATCTGCTCACGGATGGCAGGCATGTCTTCGGCGGCCACGGTGCCGTAGCGGGCGATGAGGTCTTGCCTCTCGTTCACGATCGGCCACAGCGTGCCCATGACGACGTCGACGTCGGCGCCACCCCTCTTCAGCAGGCGTCGTACCACGGCTTCGCGCCAGGCGGCGGTGTCGCGCATCAGGGGCTCGATGCGGGTGCGGATATTGGCTTGGACCTCGTGGGCGGGACTTGGTTCGAGCCAACGGATGGGCGCCCAACACTCTTCGGCCCACATATCGAGGGCGGCGCTGGCGTGGGTGCCGCCGATGCTCTGCAGTGCGGCGCGAGCCCGGTCTTCCAGGGTTTGCTCGAGCTGGGTCTGGGAGGCCAGCGCCGTGCGTCGGGCTTCGTCGGGCAGGCTGAAATGGCCGATGAGGGCATCCAGGCGCTGATCACACAGGCTGGCCAAGACGACGGCGACGGCGTCCATGCGGGCTTCGTCGACGCCCGATTCGACGGCGTCTTGCAGGAGCTCTTCGCGCAGCACCATCGACCGGCCTGCTCGGCTGTCGTGCAAAAACGCGAGCGTGAGCGTGGCGGGGTCTGGTGGTCGCCCCGACAGCGTGACGGCGGCGCCGACGGCCACGACGGCGACGACGGCCACGACGCCGCCGACGATGGCGGCCCTCCAGGAGCGCTGCGCCGATGGGATGGGGGCAGCGACGCCGCTGATGTCGGCGACGGTGACCGTCAGGCCGCTGCCTCCCCCACGGCCCGTGGCCTGGCCGGTTTCGGCAGTGAGGCCGCGGGTGCCAGGGGCCGCTCGGGACGCCGCCGTCTCCGGCTGCGAGGGGCTTTGCCGTTGCGACCCCGAGCGGGTGTTGAAGCTGGTGACCTCGGCGCCTTCTTCAATGCGCTTGAGGCGCTCGCGGAGGTCGTGGCCCGACATGTCTTCGACGAAGGCGGCGACGGCGGCGCGGCCGGCCACGCCGACGCATTCGGGGACGGCGGCCTCGATGGCATTGGCGACGGCGTCCATCGAGGCAAAGCGCCGGCCGACTTCCCGCTGCAGCATGGTCTTGGTGATGTCTGACAGGGCCCTGGGCACGTCTTCCCGCAGGCGACGGGGCGAACGCAGCTTGGCGTTGAGGATGCCGTCGACGACCTCGGCGGGCCCCTGGGCTTTGAAGAGGCGATAGCCCGTCAAGAGTTCCCACAGCACGACGCCGAGGGACCATTGGTCGCTGGCGGGGCCGACCTGGCGCGACGAGATCTGCTCCGGCGACATGTAGGACAGGGTGCCGGTGACGGCGCCGGTGGCGGTCCTGGCCAGCCGTTGTTCGGCGGCGGCGATGCCGAAGTCGCCGACCTTGGTCATGCCGTCGGTCCGCACGAAGAGATTCTTGGGCGCGATGTCGCGGTGGACGACGTTGAGGCGGCGTCCCTCGACGTCGATGGCCTCGTGGGCATGATGCAGACCGCGGGCCGCGTCGCAGACGATGCGGGCGCAGACAGCGATGGGGATGGCACTGTTTCGTTTGCCGGCGCGATTGCGCAACGTGCCGGCGTTTTCGCCGTGGACATATTCCAGCACCATCACGGGCAGGTCGCCCTCGGTGCCGACCTCGATGATGCTGACGACGTTTTCGTGGCTCAAGGCAGCGACGATGCGCGCCTCGTCCAGCAGCCGACGGGCTGCGTCATCACTGCCCTCGACGTCGGGCAGCAATTTCTTGATCACCACCGTGCGGGCAAAGCCGCCCACGCCCCGCTGCCGGGCGAGAAAGACCTCACCCATGCCGCCGACGGCCATGCGTTCAATGATGGTGTAGCGCTCGAGCACGATGACCCGCAGCATACGCAAATCTGCCGCCCAGCGCTGCGTGTCGATGTGATCGGGGCGGTGTCATCGCCTGCTGCGTCCTGTCTGGCTGTGGTCAGCGCTGCCGGGAGCTGGGCTGGCGGGAGCTGCGCCACCAGTCGCCTGCCACCAGGCGCAGCAGGATGGCACCCAGCACGAGCGATGCGCCCACGGTCCCCTGGCCGAGGCCGCCCGCCTCCTGACCCTTGGTGAGGAGATCACCGACGGTCAGCCGACGGTCAGCCGACAGCCATCACAGCATGGGTTCGACCTTGGTGAAGGCCTTGGCGTTTGCACCGCAGATCGGGCAGCCCTCGGGCGGTGTGCCGAGTTCAATATGACCGCAGACGGTGCACACAAAGAAGTCGGTGACGTCGAGGTCGACGCCGCGGGCGACGGCTTCCAGGGCCAGGGTGTACAGACGCGCGTGGACCTCCTCGGCCTTGACCGCGTAGGCGAACATGCGCTTGGCCTTGTGCCCGTCGCGGGCCGCCTCGGCGAGCATCGACGGGTACATCTCGGTGTATTCGTGCGTCTCGCCTGCAATGGCGCCGCGCAGATTGTCAGCGGTGGTGCCGACATCGTCGAGGGCCTGCAGATGGCCCTCGGCGTGGATGCGTTCGGCCTCGGCGGTGGTGCGAAAGAGCTTGGCAACGTTGGGAAAGCCATCGCGTTCGGCCTTCTTGGCAAACGCTCGATACCGCTGGTTGGCCTGGCTCTCGCCTGCAAATGCTTCTTTGAGGTTGTCGATGGTCTTGCTCATGGCGGCCTCCGGTCCGTGATGGACCCTTGGCGCATCGCAAGGAGTTGGCCACCACCGCGTGACGATGGGCTGGCGTGGCGACGACGTGGCGCTGCGTCCGTCTCACGAGGCATCGTGGCCATTGGCCCCGGCATGGTGTGAATGCGCCCGCATGACGTCGTCGTCAGTTCGCCGCGAGCACGACGATGTCCATCTCCTAGATCGGAAGAGCACACGTCTGA
>CAJBHN010000546.1 GCA_903952805.1 uncultured Myxococcales bacterium
AGGACGGTGTGGCCGGCGGCCTTCAGCTCAAACACCGAAGCGGGGATGATGCCGACGCGGTTTTCACGGGTCTTGATCTCGGTGGGGCAGCCAATGATCACAGCGAACTCCTGGTGCAGGTGGAAGTCCTGGTTAGTCGCCGACGTCGATAGCAGCGCCTCCAACAAAGCCAAGGGTCGTTGATCGTCGTCGTGGCATGACGCGATGCACCATTGCGTTCCAGCCCGGTGGCGCAGACAGTGAAACACGTTCACCGACTGTCGGTGGCTGGGCTGAACGACGACGACCAGCGGCGAGCCAGCGACACCGACCTGGTCTCGCGTTGCTGCTCCTCCCGCGGCCAGCGACGACGATGGGTGATCTGGCGACGCCCGACCTTGAGCCGACGTTGAGCCTGCCTGTGCCTACACTGCAGTCACCATGACCGACGCCATCGAACCCGCCACCGCCACCGCGACCGCAGCCGTGCCCACGTGGCGCACCCGCTTCGCCGCCCTGCGACAACGCCGCCTCGTCGGCTGGGCCATCGAGCTCGTCGTCGTCGCCGTCGTCATCCTGGGGGTCTCTGCGTACCAGGCCCGCCATCTCCCCGAGGGTCCAGCGCCAGCCCTCGACGTGGCCACCCTCGACGGCGGCGCCTTCTCCATCGACAGCCTGCGGGGCACGCCGACGATGGTGGTGTTTTGGGCTCCCTGGTGTGGCGTGTGCGGCGCTGAAGCCGACAACCTCGCCCGAGCCCAGCGGTGGGTCGGCGCGCGCGCACGCGTCGTCACCGTCGCCGTCGAATACGACCGCGTCGACGACGTCCGCGCTTTTGTCGCCAAGCACGGCGTCACCGTGCCCGTCGGCCTTGGAGGCAAAGATGCTGCCCGCCGCTGGCGCGTGGGCGCGTTTCCGACGGCATTTGTCGTTGACGAAACCGGCGTCATCGTCAGTCGCATGGTCGGCTACACATCGACGGCGGGCATGGTCGCGCGGCTGCTCGCGCACTGACACGTCAGTTGGGCAGGTCGTCGTCGTCGTCGTCGTCGTCGTCGTCGTCGTCGTCGTCGTCGTCGTCGTCGTCGTCGTCGTTGTCCATGGCCTTGATGCGCTCAAGGTCGCCCGCCCGGGTCATGGGCAGGCCGAAACGACGACGGGCGATGAGGCACTCTTCGTCGCCGGCCTCCACCTTGCGACAGCCGCTGGGCCGCAGCTGGTAGATGGTGCAGGCCACACCCTTGGTGAGTTCGCCTTCCAGCGCGTTGCACCGTTGCTCGTCGTTGACGAGCTTGAGGTGCCACTTGCCGTCGGCATTGCGCACGGCGAGTTCCTTCAGGCGCTCCTTGTGGGCGGGCTGCAGCAGCACGTCGTCACGGCCGACTTCGATGTACTCCCGAGTGTGATGCTCGCGGTTGAAGGCGGTGTTGCAGCAACACACGCCACAACTTTGGCAATCAAAGCGACTGGTCACGGTCTTGACCGTAGCAATCAGGGTCGGTGACGTCGACGGCGGCCGACGGTGACCAGCCGGGCCCCACGAAACGCACCGTTGGCTGTTTCGCTGTGGTCGCGTTCGACATCGGGTTCGGGGCGATCATCCGATCCCGGATCTGCCCTTCCCGCCGGCGCGGCCACGCATCGCCGTGGATGATGTAGGTATTGGTGCGAGCAGCGGATCATGCCGCAGGGCGAGGCCGCCTGGATCCGCGTCAGCGCCGTCGGCGTGGACAACCGCTGGTGCCGCCATCGGCTGTGCTCGGCTGCGGATGCACCAGCAGATGAGCGGGCTGCATCGTATGAGTTCCATCAAGGTGGTGTGTATGCGTCGATTGACCCTGTGGTGGGCTGTGCCTTTTTCCCTCGCGGGCCTGTGGGCCTGCATCTCGCCGGCGAGCGAGGCTCAACCCTCGACGTCCTCAACTCCCTCCTCCTCTTCCCAAGCGAGCGCCATGCCGAAGATCAACGACACCCGCGTCTACCGTCGCTTCGACGACGACAGCCTCAAAAAGTCTCTGTCGCCCCTTGCCTGGCGGGTGACCCAGGAGGACGCCACCGAACCGCCGTTTCGCAATGCGTATTGGGACAACCACGACGAGGGCATCTACGTCGACAGCACCTCGGGCGAGCCGCTGTTTTCGTCCCTCGACAAATTCGATTCGGGCACGGGTTGGCCAAGCTTTGTGCAGCCGATCAATGGCGGCAGCGTCGTCGAAAAGCGTGATGTCACGCACGGCATGGTGCGGGTCGAGGCCCGTTCCAAGACAGGCAACGCCCACCTGGGCCATGTCTTTGACGACGGCCCCCGACCCACGGGGCTGCGCTACTGCATGAACTCGGCGTCGCTGCGCTTCATCCCCAGGGCCAAGCTTGAGGCCGAGGGCTACGGCGCCTACGCCGCGCTCTTTGGCGGGACGGCCAAGCCTGTCGACGATCTCGCTTCGGGGCAGTGTGCGCCCGACGCCGCGGGCGGTCCTGGCTGCGCCTCCAGCTTTGAGACCATCGTTGTCACCGCCAGCGCCGACGCCGAAAAAGCCCTGCGCACCCTGCCGGGGGTCGTCGAGGTGAGCCGCACGGCCAAGGGGGTCGAGGTGGTCTTTGACCCCGCCCAGACCAGCGCCGACGTCGTCCGCGCCGGCTCCCGCTAGCTCAGCGGGCGAGGGCCTCGTCGAGGCGCTGTACCCACAAGGACCGGGCCTGGGCCATCTTGTCGGGGTGCAGCGGTCGTCGGAAGGCGACGCCGCAGTTGATGGCCAACGCCTGGGTGATTGGCTCATTCCATTGCCCCAGCAGCCTGCGGCTCGTCACCTCGACGAGTCTGAGGCGGCCCACCAGGTGCAAAGGACGCAGGCCACCGAGCTCGAAGGTGACGTCTTGGTCCAGCGGCTCGCAGCGGACATGACCCGACAGCTCGAGGCTGCGGCCCTGCCGCTCAAACAGCAGCGTCGGATGGCCATCGAGCTCGCCGAGCCGGGGCGCTCCAACCGGCGCCAATACCGGCACGAAGAAGTCGGCAAGGCCGAAGTCCTCCCACGCGGGCGCGAAAGCGTGGTCGCAGACCCGCGGCGGCGGCTTCATGATCTCCCGTCGGATGTTCGCGCCGACATCCCCCGTCGGGCAGCGCAGGCGCGGCGGCTGGATCGTGTGGACGAAGTTGGCGATGACCTCGCCGTCGGCGGAGCGCGTCGACCATCGCGTCGTCACCACCGCCTGGGTCTCGTTGTGTGGGCGGGGCTGCTCGACACAGGAGATCGTCGCCGAGATGATGACCACGGGCCCTGCGGCGCGGCCGGCGATGAAGCCGCCGCGGCGCTGGTGGACCTCGACACCGCGACAGCCGGCCAGGTGGCTTCGCACCATGGGCTCGACGAGGGCGTCAAAGACCGTGGCACCGCCTGCCTGCTCGACGGGGGCGTGAAATTCCGTGGCACCGCCTGTCTGCTCGACGGGGGTGGATGGTGAGGCGCATGCAGCGGTGACGACCAGGGCGAGCATGACGACAGCGCTGCGCATGAACGTCATCATGGCACCAACGCCCCTGTTGCACGCGTGGAGACCTCAGCGGCGAAGAGTGGACCGACGGAAATCGTTTCGGCGTGTTGACCTTCTCGACCCCCGGGTCGTTGCGCGAATACGGGTGAGTGATGGCTTCAATCGTTCTTCGCGCGGCGAGTTCCGATTTTTCGGTGGACTCGTTCCTGCAATCGCATTCGTCGCTCGAACCAGAGGCCGTTTGGCATGTCGGGGAAACGAGGATTCCGGGCCGTACGCCGGCCGCCACTTCAGGATTCAATCTCCGCCTGGCGGACGACGATGACGACGTTGGCGCCCTGAAACAAGCTCGCGTCGAAATCGCGCGGTACCGGGCAGCCTTGGAACAACTCCGTGACGCCGGCGTTCGCACTTGCATCGATGTCGGGTTGTTTGTGGGCGCGGCGTTCTCCCGAAACCTGCAGCTCTCGATGTACGACCTCCGCCTCTTCGCTGATATTGGAGTGGAGCTTGAGGTCTCCGTCTATCCGTGTGACGACGACGCTGACACCGAATCGTCGGCGGAGCAGGGCTGCCTCTCGGGCCGAACTCGGCTTCCAGCGAGCATCGAACGGCGCTTTTTACCACAGTTCGCTTCGTGGACACGATTGTCGTCAATCGATGTTGGCGAACCATCGAGGACCGCGATGACGTACTACTGGACCTGGGCGTCGAGAGCAGTCCATCGGACGAAATTCACCGCGTTGTCGAGCCAGGGATTCTTGTCATTCCGGTCGACGATGATGACGTTCCCCGCGAGAGGATCTGCCTGAATGAACCGCCCCTCACCAAGGAACGCGAGGACGTGGGCGCCATCGGCTGTGACAGCGAGATCGCCTGCTTGAAGGCGCCCCATGTCGGCAGCACGGAGATGGCTCGCCGCGAAGAGCGGTCTTGTCTGGCCACCTGCGCCTTGTCCGAGTGATTTGGCGCAGTCATCGAACATCCACAGAGCGAGACCCTTCCGGATCTTGCCGCCGTCGAACGTGCGGAGTCCGAGCTTGAACCAG
>CAJBHN010000547.1 GCA_903952805.1 uncultured Myxococcales bacterium
CACATCAGGCTGCCGACCTCGCCGTTTATCTGGCTGGTGAGCAGATCGAGGTTGTAGGTCGACACCAGGCTGACGTCGTCGTCGGCGACGGCGACCTTCGCGTGCATCTTGCGCTCGCCACCAAAGACAAAGAGCTGGGCGTTCGGCAGGCGGGCCAACACCTCGGGCCAGTCGCGCAGGAAGTAGGTTTGGGTGAGGGCGCTGTCGGTGCTCTTGGGCGAGTTGGTGACGATCGTGATCTTCACACCGCGCTTGGCGGCGCGCTCCAGCGCGTCGAGCATCTGCTTGGTCAGCACCACGTAGGGATTTTGCAGCAACAGGCGGGTCTGGGCGTTGTCGGCGGTGGCGATGAGGGCCTGGGCGAAGTCGTCGTGGCTGGCGACGCGGGCCGAGGTGCGGTCGATGATGTGGGTCTCAACACCCTGGCGGGTCGGCATGGTCGCGGCCCTGCCGTGGCTGCCGCACAACTCGAGGTTGTCGACCAGCTGGTGGGCGAGCTCATCGAGGCTTTTGTACTCGTAGGTGTCCGGGGTGCGGGTCACGCCCTCGGCGGGAAGGCGGGCGACGGCACGCTGCACCAGGCTCTGGGCCAGGCGATCGCGGGCGGTGTCGCTGCCACGCAGGGCGGTCTTTTTGGCCGGCGACAGGGCGGGATCATGCAGCCACAGGTCCATCAGCAGGTAGGCGCCAATGAGCTCGACCTCCTTGGACTCCTGCCAAATCCCCTCGCCCACCGGGTTCGCCACGCCGTTCCATTCGGCGTCGATCGCTGCCAACAGACCGCTGGCCGCGCCGGCGCCGTCGATGACGACGTCGGTGTCACGCCACGCCGTGGGAACGTCGGTCGGATCGGAGAAGTAGGCGCCGCCAATATTGCGGCCACCGGTGATGCCGCGCTCGCCGTCGACGACGAGGATCTTGTCGTGGTTTTGGGCGTAGCCGCCGGCGCCGCCCAGATGGGGCAGGCGGGTGTGCACGGGGCTGTAGACGCGGACTTCGCCGCCGTCGCGCACCAGTTGGTTGAGGCATTCGCGGCTCGACAGCTTGAAGCTCTTGCCGGGCGCGTCGGCCATGCCGTCGAACATCAGGCGGACCGGCACGCCGGCGCGCTGCTTCTTCAGCAGATGCCCGACGAAGGCCATGCCGAAGGCGTCGTTGTCGATGGTGAAGTAGGTGGTGTCGATGCGCTTGGTGGCGCCCGACAGCATGTCCCAGCGCGCGTTCCAGGCGCCCATATTGTCGGGCTCCACACGAGCGCTGGTCGTCGAGACGCTGCGGGCCGACGACGCATCAAAGGCCTGGCGCAAAGGACCCGAGGCCATGGCGTCGGTGGCGGCGCTGGCCGAAACCGGTGCCGCCGTCGTCGCGGGGCTCGCCTTGCTCGCAATGCCGGTGCCTGGATTGGGGGCGGTGCCGGTGGTGGCAGCGGTGGGGGTGGCGACCGGACGGCGGGGAGCGACGATGTTGGTCATGTGGGAGCTTTCGGTTGGAGGTGGTATTCTGTCCACTGCATATGTCACCGGTCGCATCCTCCCGATGTCCGATGCCGCAGCGAAGCTCCCACCCGAGCGCTCTGTGACGGCTGCGCAGCGCCACGGTGCCGCCGTCCGTTGCGCTCACGCCCCGGCTGATGACCGGCGGGATCTCGGTGTAAGGCCATCACCAGACGACGCGGCGGGGATCTCGCTGCCGTCGACTTTGCGACCAAAACACGGTCCCGATCCCGCAGCTGCGGATGCTGCCCTCGAGGTCCCGGGCGTACGCCACCGCCTGCCCCGGACAGGACAGGACTACGGGGCAGCAGCGCGCGGGCGTCGATGTCGACGGCGTGACCACCGGGAGGCTGCATGACGGCGACGCCCACCCGCCACCACAGGTGGGGAAGCCTTCGGTGAGGATCAACAAGTCCCGACAACGCCGGGCGAGGCATCGCACCTTCCTGCACCATCTTTCCTGGTTCGCACGTCGCGGTGGCTTTCCTGGTTCGCACGTCGCGGTGGGCGCGCCGTCTCTAGGAGCCGGACCAAAGTCGGGTAGCATCCGCTCATGCTGCCACCCATGCGTGCTCTCTTTTCTGCCCTCGTGTGCGCGGGCCTCGGTGCGACCAGCGCCGACGCCGCGACCCACACTGTCACCACCACCACCGACGACGGCCCTGGCAGCTTGCGGGCCGCCATCGCCGCAGCAGCGGACGGTGACGAGGTGGACTTTGCACTGCTGCTGCCGGCCACGATCACGCTGACGAGCCGGATCCTGTCGATCAACACGTCGTTGACCATCAACGGGCCCGGCCACGAATTGCTGACCATCCGCCGCAGCCCGGCCGCCAATACCCCACCGTTCACCATCGCCCGCAACGCCCTCGGCGCCGTGACGACCCTCCGCGGGGTGTCCATCGAGGGGGGCTCTGGCGGCGGCTATCTGTCTTTTGACGACCTCGTCGTCGAGAACTGCGCGTTTCGCAACAACAGCGGCCCGGGCCTCGCGGTGAACATCGGCTCGGCCCGCATCGATGGCTCCGTCTTTGAGGGCAACCTCAACGGCACAGAGGAAGGGGCCGGCATCGTCGCCGTCGTCGGCGATGGTGAAACCCTGCAAGTCTCGCGGACGTCGCTGCACGGCAACGAGGGTGACGGCATCCGGATCATTTTTGGCACGCCGACCGGCTTTCTGGCCGTCAGCAACTCCACCATCGCCAACAACGGCGGGGCCGGCCTCGACGTCGTCGGTACCGGCGGCGTCACCATCGACAGCAGCACCATGGCGGGCAACGTCGGCGACCTGCGCATCGATGGCGCGAGCACCGGCACGCCCCGGGCTTTCCTGCGCAGCTCCATCTTTGCGAGCCCGGCACCGCAGTTTGTCGTCGTCGGGGGAGCGTCCGTCGTCTCCCGGGGACACAATGTGTCGACGTCTTTGGTGCCAGCAGGTGAAGGTGGCCTCATCGACCTCACTGACCTCAGCAACGTCGACCCCCTGCTGGGCCCCCTGGCCGACCATGGCGGGCCATCACCCACGATGGCCATCACGTCGGCGAGCCCCGCCGCCGACGCCGGCGACTGCGACGAGAGTTCGATTCTCCGTTCGACGGATCAACGCTTCCACCCCCGCACCGAGGGCCTGGCCTGCGACGTCGGCGCCTTCGAAGCCGACAGCGCCGGCGTGGTGGTGAGCACCGTCGCCGAGGCAGCCGGCACCAACTGTCCAGACGGCGGCACCCGCATCACGGTCGGTGCTGACGACGGCGACGGTGGCGGCATCGCCGACGACGGCGTGCTGCAGGATGGCGAAGTCGACGACACCAGCTTCGCCTGCAACGGCAGCAACGGCTCCAATGGGAGCGACGGCACCGACGGCACCGACGGTGCGGACGGTGCGGACGGTGCGGACGGCACCGACGGCGCGGACGGCACCGACGGCGCGGACGGCACCGACGGCGCGAACGGCACCGATGGCGAGCAAACCCCGTGTACCGTGATCGATAATGATGATGGCACGGGCACCTTGAGCTGCCCCGACGGCACGTCCGTCGACGTCGACCTGGCCGGCGGCTGCAACGGCGGCGGCGGCGCTCCGGTCATGGCGGTGCTGCTGCTGGCGATCGGCCATCGTCGACGGGGAACGCGGCTTTGATTCCTGGCGTCGTCGTCGTCGTCGGTGGCGTACCGGTGTTGTCCTGCGGGGTCATGTTGATCCTCGCGTTCAACCTCGCGGCCCAGGCTCTCCCCCTCGTCATCATGGATGGCGCCGCCCCCGGCCTGTGCTTCGCCGGCGCCACCGCCCTCCTGGGCTCCCGCCTCGCCAGCGACGGCGACTCCGGCGTGCCCACGACGATATCCTGGCGCATGGACCATCCCCACGGCACGGGGCCGGAGAGGCGGACGCTCGCACAGGCTACCGGGGGAGCGTGAAGGCCATCACTGAAAGCTGGCACGGTCGATGACGCCGGTGGCGGCGGCCACGTCGACGGTGGCCTGGGCGCGGGCCGCTCGTGCTGCCACCAGGCTGGCCTCCGCCGACGTCAGCGCCGCCTGGGCGTCCAACAAGTCTCCCAGGCGGGCGGCGCCGCCTGCGACGCGGGCGGTGACGACCTCGACGGCCACGCGAGCGCTGTCGCGCAGGCGGGTGGCCCGCTGCAGCAGGGCCTGCTGCGACGTCAGCTGTTGGCTGGCCCGGGCGGCCTCGGTGGCGATGGCCGTTTCGCGGGCGCTGCGTGCCTTGTCGGCGACGATCTGGCTCGCCCGGGCCTGCCGCACGTCGGCGCCCCGTCCCAGGTCCAGCAAGGGCCACGACAACGACAATCCCAGTCCAGCGCTCGGGGTGACGTTGGCGTCGGGCTTCGTGATGGCGACCAGGGAGGCTCCCACCGACGCGTTGGCGTCGATGGTGGGCCACAGCCCCCGCTCAGCGGCGACGACGCTGCTGGTGGCACCCTGCAGGTCCTCACGAGCGGCGCGCACGTCGGGGTGGACGTCGTTGGCCACGGCCGTTGCCGCCATTGTCGTCGCCGACAGCTGCAGATCCAGGCCCGGGTTGGCGTCGACGACGACGTCGCCCACGCTGCCGCCCACGCCGTCGCCCACGCTGCCGTTGCCGGCTCCAAGCCCAAGGATCCCCAGCAGCGTGACCCGGTCCACCAGCGCCTGACTCCTGGCCAGCTCGACGTCGAAGGCGGCGCTGTCGGCGGCGACCTCGGCTTGCAACACGTCGGCCATGGCCGAGTCGCCGAGCTCGGCGCGGCCCCTGACCACGGCGGCTTGTTGGGTGCGTTCGGCGGCCAGGCGTTCGCGCACATGCACCAGCTCGTCGTCGGCGATGACCGCGACCAGGGCTTTGATGGCCTGGGCCACCACCCGGGCGCTGCTGCTGGAGGCCCGGGCCCGGGTGGCCGTCACGACATGCTCACGCTGGTCGACGGTGGCGGCGGTGGCGCCGAAGTCAAACACCCGCCAGCGGGCGTCGACGGAGGCGCCGGCGCGGGCACTGCCGACGGGGACGGTGCCGACGCTGCAGGCCAGATTGCCCGCGGTGCACAGCGCGCTGCCGTCCTGCGACACCAACGGCACCGTCATCTGCGCTCCTGGCGACACCGACGACGACAGCGACACCGACGGCATCGTCGCCGTTGCGGCCCGATCGCGCTGGGCCTCGGCGACCGCCACCTGGGCCCGGGCGCTTTGGGCCTCGGGTCCCTGCTGCTCGGCCAGTTCGATGACGCGCTCGAGGGTCAAGACGTCGGCGCGGGCTGCCGTCGTCACCGTCGTCACCAGCAGCAGGAGGGACAGGGGATGCAACATGGGCTCACTCGTGGCGCAGGGCCATGGAAGGCGTCAGCCGGGCGGCGCGCTCGGCGGGCAGCAGGCCAAAGATGACGCCGATGACGGCGGAGATGACGAAGGCGATGACGGCGCTGTCGACCTGCACGGCCGCCCGGTAATCCGTGAGCCGGCTCAACAGCGCCGATGCCGTCACGCCGATGAACAGGCCGATGATGCCGCCGACGACGGTCAGCGCCACGCTCTCGACGAGGAATTGCAGGCGAATGTCGGCACGGCGGGCGCCGATGGCCAGGCGCATGCCGATTTCGCGGGTGCGCTCGGTGACGCTCACCAACATGATGTTCATCACGCCAATGCCGCCGACCAACAACGACACCAACGCCACCGCCATCAGCAGCATCGTGATGGCCTGGCGCTGGGCGTCGAGGGCGCCAAGCAATTCGGCCATGTTGCGCACCCGCAGGGCGTCATCGGAGCGCACCTTCTTGCGGTCCTTCAGCAACGCGGTGACCTGATTTTGCACGTCGGTCAGGGCCTTGTCGTCGGCGGCCGTGATGGTGATGGCGTCGACGTAGGTGCCACCGCGTCCCTCGATGCGGCGCCGCATGGTGTTGAGGGGGATGAGCACCGTGTCGTCCTGGTCTTGTCCGAAGCTGCTGGTCCCCTTGGTGGCAAGGATGCCCGCAATTTCGCAGGGCATCCGACCCAGGCGCATGCTCGAGCCCACGGCCCCACCGTCGGGAAAGAGGGCATCGGCGACGGTCCGACCCAGCACGCAGATCTTGGCCGCGCGGGCTTCGTCATCGACACCCCAGGTCGCTCCCTCGACGATGGTCCACGAGCGAGCTTCGAAATAGTCCAGCGTGGTCCCCGTGGCCCGGGTGGTGATGCTCCGGTTGTCTTTCACCGCCGTCACACTGCCGCCAACGGTGGGGGCAATGGCGATGGCTCCCTCAACCTCGTCGCGGACGGCGGCGACATCGCTGTCGTCGAGGCGGATGCGGGGCTGGGATGGATCGGGTGGTGGACCCGGCTGCACGGTCAGCATGTTGGTGCCCAGCGCCGACAGTTCCCCCTCCAGCCGTTGCCGCGCCCCTTCGCCGAGGGCCGAGGTGACGACGACGGCAGCGATGCCAAACATGACGCCGAGCAACGTCAACGCCGAGCGCAGCTTGGTGCGGCCGATGCTTCGCAACGCGCTCGCCACCGCCATGCGCAACACCAACCAGGGGCTGCTGCGCGGCGTAATCGCCATGGCGGCGACGTTCCTGCTCGTCAGCTCGTGCTGCACGACGTCGCTGAAGACGACGCCGTCTTTGAGATGCACGCAGCGGTCGGCGTCCCCGGCGAGGTCGGGGTCGTGGGTGACGATGACGACGGTGAGCCCCAGACCGTGGTGCAACTCGCGCAGCAGGGCGACGATCTCTTTCGAGGTCGTGCTGTCGAGGTTGCCCGTCGGTTCGTCAGCCAACAGGATCGACGGCTCCACCACGAGGGCCCGGGCAATGGCGACGCGCTGCTGCTGGCCACCCGACAACTGCGCCGGCGTGCTCTTGAGTTTGTCTTGCAGGCCGACCCTCGTCAGCGCCGCCTCGGCCCGACGTCGACGCTCGAGGGCCGGGACACCGCGATAGAGCAGGGGCAGTTCCACGTTTTCCAGGGCGCTGGCGCCGGGCAGCAGATGAAAGCTCTGGAAAATATAGGCGAGCCCTCGTCGTCGAAGACCGGCGATGGCGTCACTGCCGACGACCACGCCGGCTTTGGCGACCTTGCCGAGCACTTCGATCTCGCCGACGTCGGGGACATCGAGGAGCCCCAACAGATGCAGCAACGTGCTCTTGCCACAGCCAGATGGTCCCACCAGCGCGACGAACTCGCCCTCGCGGACCTCGAGGTCGATCCCCCGCAGGGCGCGCACGACGGCACCATCAGCGTCGCCGAGCCGATAGGTCCGCTCGACCTGGCGGGCGGCGATGATGACCGGCGCGGTGCGTGCGCTGCTGTTCATCAAAAGACCCGCGGCGGCTTGTGACCGGTCTTCTTTTTGCCAGTCTCCTCGACGATGACCCGGGTGCCGGCGCTCAGACCTTCACCGCTGACCTGGACCCGGGCGCCGGCGCGGGCGAGCACCGTGACGTCGATGGCCCGCGGTGTGCCGCTGCTCGTGGGCGAGTCGCCGCCGTTGATAGCGCCAGCGTCGGTGCCGCTGCGCGGCGCGCGTGTGCCAGACGCGGTGGTCGTCGTCGCCGGCGTCGAGGTCGTGCTGGTGCCGCCATCCGCGGTGGCGGTGTCGCCGTCGATGACCCACACTTGGCCACCGATGGCTTTCTTGGTCAGCGTCGAGGGGACAAAGCGGAGGGCGGCGGTGGGGACGATCAGGGCGTCGTCGATGGGCTCGCCCTGGATGGTCACGGTGGCAGTCATGCCTGGCAGCAACAGGGCTTCGCTGTTGTCGACGGTGAGCACCACCGGAAAAGTGACGACGCCATTTTCGTTCAAGGGGTCGATGCGAATCTGGCTGACCTTGGCCTGGAAGATCTTGCCGGGGAAGGCGTCGACGCTGACCGAGCCGACCGCACCCTTCTTGACGATGGCCAGGTCGCTCTCGTCGACTTTGGCCACGACCTCCAGGGCGTCGAGGGCTTTGGCGATGACGAACAGTCGCGGCGCCTGCAGCGACGCCGCCACGGTTTGCCCGGCCTCGACGGCCCGAGCCAAGACCAGGCCATCGATCGGACTGGTGATGCGGGTGGCTTCGACGTCGTTGCTGGCCGAGGCCAGCGCCGCCTGCGTCCTTTCGAGCCCGGCCTGGGCCACAGCGATCTGCGCCGTGGCGATGTGAAACGCGCCTTCGGCTCCCTGCAACTCGGCGGTGCTGTTGAGTTGACGCCCGTTGAGGTCCCGGGCCCGGGCGACGGTCTGCTCCTTGACCACCAGGTCGGCCTCCGCGCGCAGCAGTTCTGCTCGCGCCTGGGCCACGCTGGCGCGGGCCTCGTTTTGGCGGGCCTTGAACGGTGCTGGATCAATCTCCGCCAGCAATTGGCCAGCTTTCACGACGTCGTTGTAGTCGGCGAGCACCCGTAACAGCTGACCGCTCACCCGCGAGCCGATCTCCACCCGCGTGGCGGGCTGCAGGGTGCCGGTGGCCTCGACACTGACTTGCAGACGCCCGCGCTCGACGGCCACGGTCCGAAACGCCGAGGTGGTCGCCGGATCCCCGGCCCCGCCGCCGCAGCCACCGACGACGACGCCCAGACCAAGCATGAGCCCCACGACCTGGAGCAAAGATGAGCGACGACTCGTCGTGTTCATGACCGACACCCCAGGGGATCACATACAAAAAATCGTGAGCGCGGTCCGGGCTCCAACTGGCTCCCCCGTGGTCGTCGATGCTGCGCGACGGCGTCACCGACCGCCGAGAATCTTCAAGGCCTCGCCCTTGCGGGCGCTCTTGTTCCCCAACACATCGGGAGCGATGACATGCTTGCTGTGCAGGCGGTCGAGCCAATCAAGCTGCAGCTCGTCGGTCTGCGTCGTCACAAACACCCCTGACAGCGTGGCTTTGCCCTTGAGCGTGTCGATCACCTTGGCGTCCACCTGACAGCGACCGTGGGTGATGAAGGTGACCACCACCTCCTTCGGGCTCTCTCGCATGAGCCGCGCCAGCTCTCGCTCCAACTCCGAAAAAACCCGGGTCGTGTTGCGGCCCCGCTCGGATCGAAAGCACAATAGGTAGGGGATCCGCATCCGTGACGCCGTCAACTCCTGCCGCTCATACAAGCGGGAGTCGAAGAAGCGCAGCCAGACGGTCTCACCCCGCAGCGTCATTTTCTTCGCCAGCGCCAGGGCCAGGCCCCGGGCAAAGACCGTGCGCAGTCCACGCATCGAGGCGCTGGCGTCGACGAGGATGTAGTGCAGGCGCTCCCGCTGGGTGTCCTGCTTCTCGCGGCCGTAGTAAAAAAGTTCGTTGTCGGCGTAGCGCCGGTCAAAGAGGTCGTCGTCGTAGGCCAGCTCGCTGGGCAGCAGATTGTCGAGGTTGCCCCGGGTCTCGATGCTGGCATAGCCGTCGACGCTGAAGGTCTGTACCCCCGACGAACGCTTGGTCTCCAGCACGCTGGGCAGCAGATCCAACGAGAAGTTGGCGATGTCGTGGGCCGCCGGCGTGGCGAGGGCCCGATAGAGGTCGAGCAGGTCGGCGGCCCCCTCGCCGCCGACGCCGTCGCTCTTGAACATCTCCAGCAACTTGAGCGTGTCGAGGTCGATCTCCTCCAGGCACACGCGGATGCGCGTGCGCGCGTCAACGATGGTCTGCAAGGTGCTCTTCACCTCGTCAGCGATGGAGGTATTGAGGAAATGGCCGGGCTCAAGCCCGTCGTAGGTGCTGACGGTCAACGGCAGTTTGCGGTTGTGGCCCTTGCGCACCACCGCCGTCTGCACGGGCTCCAGCACCTTGGCGATGACGGCGGCCAACAACTCGTCTTGCAGCCCCGAGGAGGCCGCCTTCTGGCAGAGCTCCGAACGGGCCAGGTCAACGAGCAGCTCGCCGTAGCCTTGCACCACCCGCTCCCAGATCGGATCGACCTTCAAGGCGCCCCGCTCGACGGCAAGCTTCAAGCTCTTGTCCCGTCGCTGCAGCGTGATCTGGCTCATGGGTTGGGTCAGCAACAGCCCAAGGTCGTGCACCAGAAAAAACGGCAGGCCGAGGCCGAGAGCGTCGAGGAGGTTGTGCCAATGGGCCGCTCGCACGAGGACCATCGGGTTGGCGCTGACGACCCGCGAAAATGTCAGGCTCGCCAGCTCTCGCTCGACGGTGATGGGGTCTGTTTCAAAGACCGTGGCGGTGTGGGCGCTGGCCATGGGCTGCCGGGTGCGGGGAATGGAGGTGCTGCGCAGCCACCAGGGCAACGCCACCTCCGGTGGTACACCAGCCGCACCGTCGCCGTCGACCGGAACCATCATGGCCCACACGCCGACCACGCACTGCGCGCCCATGCACACCCAGCGTGCAAAAATACCCTGTGGCGTCGTGCCGGGGGGGCAGCGGCGGCTGATGGTGGGCTGGAGGCGTGCCGGCGGACGATGTGGAAGAGTGGGCGTATGAAGCGCTTCAGCCTGATCATCTGCACCGCCCTCACGACCTCGATGGCCAGCCCGATACACGCCGCCGACCTGGCGACCATGGTCGTGGACGCGCCCGTGACGGTCTCTGCCGAAGAGGCGCTGTCCCTCGGCGTCGTCGTCGACCGCGCCGTCATCGCCGATGTCCACTACCTTGCCCTCGCCGCCGGCGGCGTCGCCGTCGTCACCATGGTCGACGGCCGCTGGGTGCTGAGCCAGACCCTGTTGCCCGGCCAGGCCGTGTCGCACGTGATGGTCGACGGCAGCCGCCTGCACGCCTTCGTCATCGCCGAGTCGGTCACCAGCTTCGACGTGCGCAGCCCTGGAACGCCACTGTTGGCGCTGCCGACCATGTCGCCGACGACGACGCCGACGACGACGGCGACACCGCCGTCGCCGCTGCCGCCGCCGTCGCCGCCGCCGACGCCGCCGCTGTCGACGACCGAGTCTCGGGCCATCGTGGCCATGGTGGTCGAGGTGCGCGAGGGTCGCATCGTGATCGACCACGGTTCGTCGTCGGGCTTCGAACGTGGCGTGCGCGTCAAGGTCATCAGCCAACGGCTGGTGAAGAAGCCCGACCTCGAGGCTGGCGGCGTGGCCATGCGTCCCTCCAATGAAGTCACGGCCGTGGTGGCGCTGGAGGAGGCCGAGGCGGGGCGGGCCATGGGCATCCTTGGCCGCGGCGATGTCGCCATGCCCGGTGACCTCGTGGAGGTGACCGAAGCGCCCCTGTCGGAGTCGTTGTTTCTGCCCCGACGGGCGCCGTTTCATTGGCGGCTGGGCTTTGTGGTTCGCCCCTATCTGGGCATTGGCGGTGGCGGCACATTTCCCATCGGCGTTCTGGCCGACGGCTACGTCGCCTACACCTTTGAGGACCTTCCCATCTCGCTCTTTGTCGAGGCCTCGCCGGTGGGCACGGCGATTCTCGGCAACGAGGCCCATTATCCCGGTGTGTTCACGCTCGGTGCCACCTACATCACCGACTTCGTCGAGGTCGGCCTTGGCGGCGGCGCCCTCATCGGCAACAAGGGCCCCTGCGCCCTCATCGTCGACGAGGTTGACACCGACGGCGACGGCTTCGCCGACCAATTCCGCGAGCGTCGTGACGAGCGCAGCTGCGAGGGCAACACCGGTGCCACGTTCAACCAGGTGCTGCGTCTGGGAGCCATCGACGGCATTCACCTCAAATGGTCGTCGTCGATCTTCGCCCGCGATACCGGCTTCGTCTTCGGCGTCGGCCGCGCGGAACTGGCGGTGCCCGTCTCCAGTCGCCTGGGGCTCTTTGGCGGCGGTGGTGGTGGCGAGAACGGCTGGGGCTACGGCGAGATCGGTGTGCGCTCGTTCTTTGGCGGCACCGGCGCCCCGGGCAGCTACATGTTGCAGGCCAGCCTGGGGGGCGCCGCGATCTTTGACGGTCCGTCTCGCGAGGTGATTGGCGGTCCCCTCGTCGCGGTGGGCATGGAGTGGCGCCTGTAGGTTCCACGCTCGTTCCACGCCGAGGGTGCTCGTTCCACGCCCGTTCCACGCCCGTTCCACGCTCGTTCCACGCCCGTTCCACGCCCGTTCCACGCCCGTTCCACGCCCGTTCCGCGCTCGTTCCACGCTTGTCCGTTGTCGTCCCACGGAGTGTCCGATGACCGTCACTCGCCGTCGCTTCCTGCAACTGTCTGCGGCGAGCGGCTTGTTGGCCATGCCCGGTCTGTCGTCGCCGTCGTCGCCGTCGTCGCCGTCGCCTTCTTCGGCCGCCGACGGGGTGCGCCTGGGTTTCTTTCCCCAGGCACGTGGACCCATCGAGGCCGGCGTCGACGAGGTCCTGGCCGGCGTCGACTGGTCGTGGCTCAAGGCTGGCGACAGTGTGTTTGTGAAGCTCGCGTGCAACTCCGGCGAGGTCCATCCGGCCACGACGTCGCCGGCGGCGGTGCGGGCGATGGTGCGGGCGCTGAAGGACCGCGGCGCTGGTCGTGTCGTCGTGGGCGACCAGTCCGGCGTCGCGTCGGTCCGTCTCATCAAGGACGGTCGGCGTTCGGGCTCCACCCGCGAGTTGTTCCAGCGCAACGGTCTGTACCAGGCCATCGTCGACAGCGGCGCCGAGGTCCACTGCTTCGAGGAGCACGGCTTTCAGGACGGGTATGTGATGGCGGCGCTGCCTCGTCAGACGCCGTCGTCATCGTCCACGTCGTCAGCGGCGACCGCCGGGCCGCCGTCGGTGTGGCAGCGGCAGCCGTTCATCGCTCGCATCGTGACGGAGGTGGATCACATCGTCTACTTGCCCCGTCTCAGCGCCCACACGTTGTGCGGCTATACCCACGGTCACAAGTTGGCGGTCGGTTTTCTGCGCGACGATGCCCGTCACGCCATGCACAACGACGCTGGCACCATCTACGAGAAGTACACCGAGCTGAACTACTGCACGCAGATCCAGCAGCGCCTGCGCTTGACCGTCACCGTCGCCGAAGCGGTCATCACCGACGGTGGCCCCGACGGTGGCCGCATCGCCCGCGCCGACCCCCGCCTCGTGCTCGCCAGTCGACACCTCGCCAACCACGACGCGGTCTCCGTCGGTTTGCTGACGTGGGCGCAGGACCGCTTTGCCCTCCAGGCCCGCACGGTGGGTCTGCCCTTTGGGGCCTGGTCGAGCCTCACCAACCTCGCCTTCGTGTCGACGGTGGGCCTCTCGACCGGCTTGCCCTGGACCTCTGACGACAGCGACCGTGCCGACCACGCCTACGCGGCCCACGACTTCGGCGCCGGCATCGCCGCCGATCGGGGCCTGCGCTACGCCTATGAGCTGCTCGGCGGCATGCCAACGCGCATTGCTGTCGACGTCGTCGGCAGCGTCAACGACGATGCCCTGGCCTGGTTGTCGAGGTCGTTGCCCGTCCAGCCGACCTGAGACCGCGCGCGTTGCCTGGCACCGGGCAGAGCGCCTGGGTCGTGGGTCGGATCCGCATGGTGTCGCTGCCGCTGATGGGTCTCTGTGTGATTTGGCTCTGTGTCATTTCCCGCTGCATTCTTTGACACACCCGATGCGCGGCGGGGCGTGCCTGACGTCGACGACGCGCCCTTGGCCAATGGCTGATCCGATGCCATAGCGACGACGTGACCCTTCCGAATGTTCCCGGCGGCAACGGCGGCAACGGCAGCAGCGGCCTTCCCACCGGGCGTCCTCCGTGTGGCTGCACATCACATCCGGGCCCCACCCGCTTTGTCGTCGTCACCGGCGGCCCGGGTGCCGGCAAGACCGCCATCCTCGAATTGGCCCGGCGCCGTTTTTGCGAACATGTGCGGGTGTTGCCCGAGGCTGCCAGCATGCTCTTTGGCGGTGGCTTTCCCCGCATCAACGCCGTCGACGCCCGCCGGGCCATTCAGTTGGCCATCTTTCATGTGCAACAGAGCATCGAGCGCGCCGTCGCCGCCGACAGCGTCACCGCTGTGGCCTTGTGCGACCGCGGCACCCTCGATGGCATTGCCTATTGGCCCGACGACGAGGCGAGTTTCCTGCACGCGGTGGGTACGACCAGAGAAGCCATCTACGCCCACTACGCCGCTGTGATCCATCTGCGCACCCCCAGCGTGCGCCACTACAATCACGACAATCCGTTTCGCATCGAGCCCTTCGAGAGAGCCGCCGCCCTCGACGAGCGCATCGCCGCCGTCTGGTCGGGGCACCCCCATCGCACCGTCATCGACGCCGACGACGACTTCTTCGAAAAAGCGCGTCGCGCGCTCGACGCCATGGAGGGGCATGTCCCCCCGTGTTGTCTGGCCGCTCGCCGCGCCGCCGCCGCCACCATCACCCAGCATCGAGAGCCCTGATTATGCGTTGTTCATCTGCTGCTGAAGCCGTCTCGGTCATCACGTCGGGGCAGCGGGTCTTTGTCCATGGCGGCGCCGCCACGCCGTTGTTCCTCGTCGAGGCTCTGGTCGGCGAGGCCGCGCGTCTCACCGATGTCGAACTCATCCACCTGCACACCTCGGGCCCCGGGGCCTACGCTCGCCCCGAGCACAGCCAGAGCTTTCGCGTCGCCAACCTCTTTGTCGGCGAGAACATGCGCCCCTTCATGGGCAACGGCAGCGTCGACTATTTGCCCTGCTTTCTGTCTGAGATCCCCACGCTGTTTCGCTCGGGCCGCCGTCCCCTCGGTGTCGCCCTCATCCAGGTGTCGCCACCCGACCGCCACGGCTACTGTTCCCTCGGCGTCAGCGTCGACGTCGCCCGCGCCGCCGTCGACACCGCGCCCATCGTCATTGCCCAGGTCAATCCGCGCATGCCCCGCGTGCACGGCGACGGCTTGATTCACACCAGCCAAATCCACCGCTTCATCGAGGTCGACACGCCGATACCCGAAGCCGCGCCGGGCCAGCTCAGCGACGTCGAACGGGCCATTGGTCAGCACGTGGCTGCGCTCATCGACGACGGCGCCACCCTGCAGATGGGCATCGGTGCCGTCCCCGACGCCGTGCTCGCCGCCCTGCACGGACACCAGCACCTGGGCATCCACACCGAGATGTGGTCCGACGGCGCCCTGGCCCTGATGAAAGCCGGCGTCGTCGACAACTCGAAGAAGAAGGTCCACCCCGGCAAGACGGTCTCGTCGTTTTTGATCGGCAGCCGCGCCGTCTACGACTACGTCGACGACAACCCGTCGGTGGTCCAGCTCGACGTCGCCTACGTCAACGACCCTGGCGTCATCATGCGCAATCCCAGGGTCACCGCCATCAACTCTGCCGTCGAGGTCGACGTCACCGGCCAGATCTGCGCGGACTCCGTCGGCAGCCGCGTCATCTCGGGCGTTGGCGGCCAGATGGACTTCATGCGCGGCGCGTCGCTGTCGGCGGGGGGCAAGCCGATCATCGCTCTGCCCAGCCGCACCAGGAGCGGCCAGTCCCGCATCGTGCACCAGCTCAAGGCCGGCGCCGGCGTCGTCACCACCCGCGCCCACGTCCACTACGTCGCCACCGAATTCGGCGTCGTCGATCTCTACGGCAAGACCCTCGGCGAAAGGGCGCGGGCCCTGATTGGCCTCGCCCACCCCGAGTGCCGCGACGAACTTGAGCGCGCCCTGCACGCTGCCCGCTGAGGTCGCTACAAGACCCCATGGTTCCCCTCTCCATCCTCGATCTGGCGCCCATCACCATGGGCAGCGACGCCGGCCAATCGCTCAAGAACACCCTGGACCTCGCCCAACACGCCGAGGCCTGGGGCTATCGCCGCTATTGGCTCGCCGAGCATCACAACTTCAGCGGCGTTGCCAGCGCCGCCACCGCCGTCGTCCTCGCCCACGTCGGCGCCGGCACCCGCACCATTCGCATCGGCGCTGGCGGCATCATGCTGCCCAACCACGCGCCCCTCGTCATCGCCGAGCAATTCGGCACGCTGGCGTCGCTGTATCCCGGTCGCGTCGACCTCGGCCTCGGCCGCGCTCCCGGCACCGACCAGGCCACCGCGCGTGCCCTGCGCCGGACCCTGGTGGGCGACGTCGACCGCTTCCCCAACGACGTCGTCGAACTCCTCGGATATTTTCAGCCAACCGAGCCGGGTCAGGCCGTGCAGGCGGTGCCGGGCGCTGGCCTCGACGTCCCGGTGTGGATCCTCGGGTCGAGCCTGTTTGGCGCCAGCCTCGCCGCCCACCTTGGCTTGCCCTACGCGTTTGCGTCGCATTTTGCCCCCGCCGACCTCGACGAAGCCATCGCCCTCTACCGGGCCCGCTTCCGTCCGTCGCTGCATCTCGACGCGCCCCACGTGATGGCGGCGCTCAACGTCTTTGCCGCCGACACCCGGGAGGAAGCCGAGCTGGTGTCGACGTCGATGCTGCAGGCGTTCGCCAACATTCGCCGCGGCACAAACGGACCCCTGCAAGCGCCGCGGGCGGGCTTCAAGGAGTCGTTGTCGGCTCCCGAGCGGGCCATGCTCGACGAGATGCTGTCGTGCACCGTGGTGGGTCCCCCCGACGTCGTGCATCAGGGCATTGACGCCTTCGCGGCCCGCACCGGCGCCGACGAAATCATCGTCGCCTCCATGATCTTCGACCATGCGGCCCGCTTGCGCTCCTACGAGATTGCCGCTCGGCGCTGAGCCCGGCGCACACCTCGGGGTCTGCGCGGCCCAGGCTCAGCGGCGCTTCTTGTGAAACACGCTGGCGACAGCGGCGGCGTCGTCGTCGATGCCCAGCTGCAGGGAGCGACGGATGCGAGGCTCGTCGAGGGTGACGCCCATGCGGGCCAGGCACAGCAGCATGTGAAAGCGGGTGGAGCCCGACAGCGCCATCCCCGAGCCCAGCTGCGCCTCGATCAGGCCCTTCAACGACGCAAACAGGTCGCCCAGGGGTTTCTGCTCGTGGCGGTGGTGGTCGAGGATCATGGCCAGCGCCCGTACGGCCGCATCGCGCTGCTCGGGAGCGCCCGCCACCAGCAGCGGCGTCAGCTGTCCCACCGACGTCAGCTGACCGATCTTGCCGATGGCGATGGCGCAGTCGACGACGCGGAAGGCCTGGGCCAGGGCCCGATACAGGGTCGGCAGCACGTCTTCGTCGCCCAGCTCGCCCAGGGCCCAGATGACCGCGCGGCTTTCGTAGAAGCGTTCGGGGGACACAAGCTCGCGCAAGATGCGCGAAGCCGGCGCGTAGCGGCCCAGCCCCAGCAAGCGGGCAGCGCTGGCGACGACGCCGGGGTCGCTGTCGGCCAGCCGATGGAGCTGTTCGTGCAGCACGCCGTGGTCGCGAGCGATGGCGAGGGTCTTGGTCACCAGGGCCAGCTGGTCGATGCTGAGGTCCGGCCGCTTGAGCTGCGCTCGCAGGCGCCCAATGATGGCGCCGTCGACGGCCCCGCCGGTAGCACCGTCGCTGCCGGCGCTGGTGATGGCGAAGCAGATATGGGCCACGGCGTCGAGGGCGTTGAACCATTCGCGCTCGGTCCCGGTCTCCAACATCGTCAGCAGCTCAGGCAGCGCCTCGGTGCCCCGGGCGATGAAGCCCTCAAACGGGTGCGACGACGCCGGCGGCAGCAGGCCGCG
>CAJBHN010000548.1 GCA_903952805.1 uncultured Myxococcales bacterium
CAGGACAAGCGCGGTAGTGCACGTCACTGAAGGCCACCGCGGCTTCCCAGGTGATGCCGTCGGCGCTGGTGACAAACAAAGCCGGATTGAGACCGGCTTGCTTGCCGCAGCCAATCAGTCGGTCGTCGTTGACGAACACGCATTCAGACGGCCCATCCACAACGACACCAAAGCCAAGTGCCGATCCGTTTTCGCGCAGCAACTCACCGCGGGCGCCGTTTCTGGCAATGACGAAGATGTCACCATCAAAGACGACGGCGTGCGTCGTTTGGCGAGGCGTGACCCCCACCGGCGACACTGAGATGGTTGTGCCGTCAAATGACACCCGGTCCACAAAGCCCTGGGTCGACGGTGCGAGGCCTCCGAGAATCAACTCGCTCCCATCAAAAGCGAGCGGCGTGACGATGACCCGTGGCGCGGCCTCCGGCGACACCGCAGCGGACACGTCGGTGAAAGCAACGCCGCCGTCGACCGACATCAACAACACCACACCGCCGACCCCATCGTTGCCACCGACCGCTATGCGCGTGCCATCGGTGTTGACGGCGAGCGAGAAGAAATTGCCCTGCCGCGGAGCGATGACCTCAGTCCAGGTGTCGCCGCTGTCGTCTGACCGCCACACCCCATTGTCGGCACCAATGGTGGAGGTGCCAACCAGCATGTGGCTGGCGTCGACGGGGTCGACCCACAGGGCATTGGGGAAGCGTCCCGCCAACGCATTGTCCAGCAGGTTCCAGGTGCAGCCACCGTCGGTGGTGACTTCAACGCCGTTGACACCGCCGGCCAGAATCCGGCCTGGCTGCTCGACGACGAAGGTGAGCGCTGGTCCAAAGGATTCCTCGCAGACCCGACCGTAGCCGCCATAGACCTCGTCGGGGAGCACGAGCCCCCAACTGGTACCACCGCCCACCACGGCGCCAGAGGCCACGAAGGGAAAGCGCCCGAACTGGTCCTGCCCCAGGTGGGCCCGAGCCGAACCCGCCGTCAACAAAAGCACGACGACGCCGACCAGCGCCGAGACCAATGAAAACAATGGAAGCGATGTGGATGATGGGCGCACGGACCAACGGTAGCGCCATCCACACCGTCTGCCACCTCTGGCATCATGAAGGGATGCTGCCTGCCCTCACCCTGGCACTGTCTGTGTCGGCTGCCTTGCTGCCGCCCGCCCTCGACGATGGTTCTGTCATCGAGCTGATCATGGTTGACCGCTTTGCCGACGGCGCCCCAAACGCCGACGAGGTCATGCCCGGCCATCTGCGCCGTTTTCAAGGCGGTGATCTGGCCGGCCTGTCCGCCCGACTGCCATGGCTCCTTGCGCTGGGCGTCAGCCACGTATGGCTCACCCCACTGCATCGACAAGTCCCACACCTGGTGGGTCACGGCGACGACGCCACAGCCGCGTTCCACGGCTATTGGCCCGAAGACTTCACCAGCGTCGACCCCCACTTCGGCACCGTCGTCGAGCTGACACGTCTGGTGAACGAGGCTCTCGACGCGAAGCTCGGCGTCATCGTCGATCTCGTCGTCAACCATACGGGATACGGCGCCAGCGATCCGCGCCATCTGGTCCGCGCGGTCTGTGGACACGGCGAGCAGCAGGGGTGCCTGTTCGGGTTGCCCGACCTCCGCACCGAAGACCCCAGAGTGCG
>CAJBHN010000549.1 GCA_903952805.1 uncultured Myxococcales bacterium
CTGCTTGATGAAAAAGGGCTGCCCGTCGTGCTCAAGTTGAGCGTAGCCAAGCTTGGCGAAACCAGCGCGCAACGTGTTCATGGCGGCGGTGCTGTGGTCGATGTCGCGCAGGTAGACCTGCACGGCGCCCGAAACATCGGGCTTGAATTGGTACAGTTCAATCACCAACGATTTCGGCACAAACGACGCGAATGACGACAGCAGACCGAGGTCGCGGACAACGGCGACGACCGTGGCTTCGGCGGTGTTGGACTGTCCCTTCAAGGTCTCAGTGCGCAACGTGACCTGGTCGCCGACGACCACCTTGAGCCGCTTGGCCTGGGTGGCAAACAGCATGATCGAGTTGGGCTTTTGCAGGTCGACGAGGGTGCCGAAGCTTGCCTCGGGGTCGGCGGGGTTTTCGATGTAATCCTTGGCCGGCGCCAACGTCAGAATCGAAAAGAGGTCACCCTCATCCTCAACGGCAATGCCGTTGATACCGGACTGCACAGTACCCTGGTCCGAAATGATTTTGCCCCAACCACGCATGCGGTCGATGACGCGGACGGCGTCGTCGCCAAGGATTTCCTTCGTCTCCTTCTTCAGCTGCGCGACGTTCAACACCACCGTTTGGGAGTCCGTCGGCGTGGCCTTGTAGTAGCCGCCCACATTGACGTGGCCTGAGGAAATGCTCGTCACCGCCCGAATCAGGTTGTCGGTGACGCCGGCGGTCAGCGCCAGCAGCATCACAAACAGCAAGGTCACAAGGAACAGCGCTGTTCCCAGAAACAGGGTTCGTCGACGAGAAGCGAGCAGGTTGTTCAGGGCAATACGGAGAACCAGCATGGCGTTACTCCTTGCCTTGCATGGCCACGACGGGCTGCACGGCGACGGCGAGGCGCGCCGGGTAGAGGGTGGCAAAGACGGCGACGATCATGGTGGCCACCAAACCGGCAACGACGTTGAAGACCGTCACCGTCGGGTACAGGCGGGGCCCGCCAAAAATGACCTGAAACAAATCCGCGGGGGCCGGGATGCCCACCTGGTGAAGCCAGAGGACAAAGAGCACGCCGCCACCCGCGCCAATAGCGCCAGCCATGGTGCCAAGCACGGCCGTCTCAAAGATCACCATGGCGTTGACGAAGCCCTTTTGAGCGCCAATCGCCCGCAAGGTACCGAATTCACTGACTCTTTCCAGCGTAGCCATCACCAGCGAGTTATTGAGGATGACGATGGTGACCAGAAACAGAATGCCGATGGCGGCGAGCAGGACCGCGCGAACAACCAGCGTGATTTGCCCGATGATGCCCGTCGCCTGCTGCCAGTCGGCGACCTGCAGCCCAAGGGGCCCCGCGAGCGCTCGGATCGTTGCTGTGGTCTCTTTTGCCTTCAAAGGGTCTTTCAGCAGCACACCGACCGAGATGACCATCCCCTTGTTCACTTCGCTTTGGTCAAAGGTAAACAGCTCCTTCCGATCCACCTTGCCGACGCCGACATCTTCGACAGCGGAAGCTGCGACCGTCTTGACGTCGACGCTGTCGGCGTCGCCAAACAGTGCGGCCTCCGCGTCATCGCGATTGACCTCAACGATACCGGTGGCCTTGCGCATGTCGGCCAGCTCCTGGTCGAGGGCGGCCGTTCGCTGGCCGTAGAGTTCGCGGAAGGTGACGAGGTCGGTCAACGACAATGCGCCAGCGAGATCGTTGCCCTCGAGGCCGTCGATGACGTAGATGCCGTAGACCTTGGTGTTGATCGAGCGCAAATAGCCCGACTTGGTGAACGCGCTCATCGTAATCGTGTCGCCCACCTGGAAGGGGTAGAGCTGGATGTGCGGGGCGATGACCTCGTAGAACAGCTGGTAACGGCGCTGGAAGTTCTCGTCGTCGAGAGTCAGAAACGCCGCCAACATCGCTTCGCTGAGGGGCGTATCCGCCGGTTGGCCAAGCTCCTTGGCCAGGGCCTGCCCGACGGGGCCAATCTGGTCCGGGGGCAACAGGTAGATGATCCGGGGCGACGCACGACGCGCCTTGCCCAGCGTCTCCTGCAACACCGTCGACGTCGTGATGCTTGCCCCACGAGCGATTTCGCGCTCCACGGTATCCAAGTTCATGGCCACGGCCATTTTCAAGCGGCGATCAAGGAAGCTCTTGCCCACCAACAAGCCTCGCGTGTTGGGCGGCACCATCTCGCCCTGAACCACCTTCAGACGCTTGAACGTGCTCGAGAAGGCCTGCATGTCGGTCCCGACGAGACGGAAGATGAACTGGTTCCCCTGCTCGCCCAGGGGAGCGACCTTGGTGTCGAGCCAATCCAACGTGACGATGGGATCGGCCTTGAAGTCCGTCTCCCACAACGTCGACGAAGCCGCCCGGTCCAGGATCGACGCGGTATCGTCCGCCGTCGCTTTCTCCGCCGTCACCGACGCCTGCTTTTTCTGCTGTTCCTGCAGCACACCGATGATGCCGCGCATGCGGCCCACCAGCGGAGCCACGGCCAGCTGGTCATCCTTCTGCACGGCGCCACGCAGGGCGTTGAGCGTTCGGTCGAGGTCGCCAGGTGAGCCGACGACGGCGTTGGCGAGGCCGACGGGGACGACGCCGGCGACGTTATCGACGCCTTCGATGGCCTCTTTGACCTTGGCGTAGGAAGCCACCTCACCGAGGTCTTCGCTCCCAAGACCGATGCCGCCAAAAAGCGACAGTGAGTCCTTGGCCGTGGCTGCGTAGAGCTGCAGGTCGCCGGATATCGACTGCACAATGGTCGAGCGTGTCGAACGCTCAACAGAATCCAGGAGCGCCAGACTGGTGGTGACGAGGAAAGCCCCGAAAGCCATCAGGCCGCCGACGATGATGGTCTTGCTGCGATGCGCGCGCAGGGATTGCAGGCCCAGATGCACCAGGAGGCGAACGATGTCGAGCATGTGAGCCTCAGTGAGCGGCAGCAGCCGTGGCGGATGATTGATTCAGCGGGGCGCGCTTCTCGCCGTGATCGACGATGCGACCGTCCAGCACGCGCACGATGCGGCTGGCGAGGTTCATCACCGCCTGATCGTGGGTCGAAAACACGAACGTCGTGCCTTCCTGCTGGTTGAGCTCTTTCATGAGTTCCAAAATCGACGCGCCGGTGACGGAGTCGAGGTTCGCCGTCGGCTCGTCGGCCAACACCAACTTGGGGTTGCTGACCAAAGCGCGGGCGATGGCCACGCGTTGGCGCTGACCACCCGACAACTCATTGGGTCGGTGCTTCAGATATTTGCCGAGGCCCACGCGCTCGATGATTTTCTCGACGCGACGGGCCCGCTCTGGAGCATCGATGCCGCCGCGCAACAGCAACGGCAGCTCGACGTTTTGAAACACCGTCAACACCGGCACCAGATTGAAGCTCTGAAAGATGAAACCGAGCTTCTCCAGACGCAGGCGGGTCAGGTCCTTGTCCGACAACGTCGACGTCACGACGCCGTCGAAGGCGACGTCGCCCTGGGTCGGCACGTCGACGCAGCCAATCAGGTTGAGCAACGTGGTCTTGCCGCTGCCGGAAGGCCCGGCGATCGTCGTGAACTCGCCCCGCTCAATGACGAGGTCGATGCCGTGCAGGGCGCGGACGGTGAGCTTGCCGAGCGGGTAGTCTTTCACCACACCGCGGACCTCGATGATGCCGGTCATGTCGACTCCTTGGTCGTCGTCGTGTTCGTCGTGTTCGTCGTCTGATTCAC
>CAJBHN010000550.1 GCA_903952805.1 uncultured Myxococcales bacterium
TGACCCCGTCGCTGGCACGGATTTCATCGCGATCCTCGACCTGTTCAACCAGGATCCCGACACCCACGCCGTCATCATGATCGGCGAAATCGGCGGCGACGCCGAGGAGAAGGCTGCCGCCTGGGTGAAGGCCAACATGACGAAGCCCGTCATCGGCTTCATCGCTGGCCGCACCGCCCCTCCCGGACGCCGTATGGGACACGCCGGCGCCATCATCTCTGGCGGCAAGGGCGGAGCCGATGAGAAAGTCGCCGCCATGGAGGCCGCCGGCATCAAGGTTGCGCCGTCGCCCGCAGAGATGGGCATCACGCTGCAATCGGTCCTCAAGCGCTGAAGACCGCTTCGCACGCATGGGATTGGTGACAACGACCGCCATCTGGCGGTCGTTGTCGTTTGCGCCCGGTCATCGGGCTGCTCAGCGTCGGCAGCGACCACCGTGGTACTGCATGCCCATGGCCACCATCGACACCATCGACACCATCGACACCATCCTCACCCACCCGGGAGGCGCCCACAAAGACGACCTGCTCGCGGTCTGCGTCCTTGTCGCGAAACATGGGGCCCCGGTCGTGCGTCGCGACCCCAGCACCGACGAACTCGCCAACCCACGCGTTGCCATCGTCGACGTTGGCGGCAGCCACGACCCGTCACGATCGAACTTTGACCACCACCACTTCCCGCGCGAACACCCGCCAACCTGCGCCTTGAGCCTGGTGCTGCAAGACATGGGCATCTACGACGAGGCCAGGCATCTTTGCCCCTGGTTGGAGGCTGCCGAATGGTTCGACTCCCGGGGGCCCAAAAAGACCGCCAACTTCCTTGGGGTGCCGCGCAAGGCCATCAGCCAGCTCAACTCACCGGTCGACCTGACGATGCTGCGTCGTTTCGCCCAAAGCGCCACCCTGTCGCCGGGAGAACCACTCTATGAGGTCATGCGCTACATCGGCCTTGACCTCCTCGAGCATCTCCACGTGGCCCGCGAGCGCATCGCGTTCGTCACCACCCACGCCAAGCGATGGACCCTGGAGGTCGCCGGCGAAACCATTGAAGCGGTTTTTCTTCCGCGCACCGACCCAGGCACCGACGACCCCAGCGTCGCCGTCGAAAACTACGTCCGCGCCGCCGGCCTCGACGGTCTCGTCCACGTCATTGTGTACCCGGATCGCCGCGGGACCGGATACGGCTTGGGACGCTACGACGACCACCCTCGCGTCGACTTCTCGAGGGTGAAGGCCGAGCCCGATGTGCACTTCGCCCACACCAGCGGCTTCATGTGCAAAACAACGTCGACCAATCTTGAGCGCCTGCAGGCGCTGATTCTCGGTGCCTGGCTGGACCGGCCGGTCGAGCGCTGATCGCTATTCGCGGGCGAGGTTGGGGGCACTCACCGGCAACACGGAGCCGCCGACGATGTCCGCCATCATCGCCAGCGCCGCGTAGAGCATGAAGCTCTCGCGTGCGATCGGATCGGTGGCGGCCATGGTGCGCATGACCCGGCTGCCGGCGACGATGTCGGCGCTGAAGTTGAGTTCGACGTCGACCCCGCCGTCGACGGGGCCCAGGCGCCAGCGCCACCCGCCGGTACCAGGCCCAATGTCGCCACCAGCGACGGTTTCCTCGACCACCAAGACGCCGCCGGGCTCCGCGTGCTCATTGACGGTCGTCGAAAACGACACCCGTCCGCCAAAGCCACCAAATGTATACTGAGCGGTGGCACCATGATCCGCCGCGCTCTTCACCACCGAGGTCCGGTCGGGGTATCCCTTTTTGTTTCGGACAGCCCAAGACACCCCGGCAAACGGCAGCGCCACGCGACGACGCAGCGAATACGACGGCCACTTCCCGGAGCGATCGATCTCCACGAGCGTCCCCTGCCCGGCCAACGACACGCGGGTCGCCTCGGCGGCGCTGCCCCTGACCGAGCGGGCCTTCTCTGGCTTGGCAAACCCACGAGCGGACGAAATGCCCGCAGCAAAGTTGCCGGCGTCACCAGCGGTGGCTTCCAGCCCCTTCATGATCGACACCCACCCCGAACTCTTCCCCTGCTCTTCGACGATGCGATACCGAACCAGGCAGGTGCCGTCGTCAGCAGCCTCCAGGTCATAGACCGAGTAGGCTTTGGTCTCGATATCGTTGAAGCGAAGCACGCCAGGCGCAACGCGGGTGATGCGACCGAAAATCGTCGGTCCGAGCACCACCGTCAGCTCCAATTCATAGCCAACGGAGTCGCCGCTTCGAGATGTCGCTTTGGATGATTTGAGGTTGTCAAAGCGCTTGACCCAGGAGTCCACGTCGAGCATCGCGGCCTCGATGGCGACACAGCTTTCCGATGATCGCGTGAAAATCCACCCATCAAACGGCTGGCGTTGATGCCGGGGCAAAAGCAACACTTCACCATTGTCGGTCAGCTCTGCCAGACCCTGATTCGACAGGGGTGAAGCGCTCGCAGCGAGGGCCATGGTGACAAAGAGCGCAGCGGAAACCATGTGATGTCCCTTGAAAACGCGAGATGGAGGTCAATCGTGACCGATCTGGCGGCTGGATCCATCGCGCACTGCGCCATTGCGCACCAATCTTCTTCAACCGGCCCGATCTTTCGCCGACACCGGGTGCGTCGCCCCCAAAAAGGACTTGGGTGCCCCTTTCCAAGCTGGTAGCCGGAGGCGGTGTGCCAGAGGTGTCTGGATGCTCGCCGGTTGACGCGCGCGACGTGGTCAGCGGGAGGAAAGTCCGGGCTCCAAAGGGCAAGGGTGCAGGAGAACGACCTGTCGGGGTGACTCGAAGGAAAGTGCCACAGAAAACAGACCGCCGTGCCGCCGCTCTCGGGCGACCGCACGGCAAGGGTGAAACGGTGCGGTAAGGGCGCACCGCGCCGGTGGTGACATCGGCGGCAGGGCAAACCCCACCCGGAGCAAGGCGAGAGGTCCGTCGCAAAGACGAAGCGCGGCCCGCGCGACCTCGTAGAGCCGCTTGAGGCCGTCGGCGACGACGGTCCTGGAGGAATGAGCGTCCGGCGACGAAGGCAACGACGTCGTCGACAGAACCCGGCTTATGGACCTCTCTGACACACACGCCCCCGACACGTCTGCGAAGACGGGTCGGGGGTCTTATTTTTCAGGACCGCATGCCCACCACGGCCGGCCAA
>CAJBHN010000551.1 GCA_903952805.1 uncultured Myxococcales bacterium
CAGCACAACCCGAAGAACGCCGGCAAGCCCTACTTCATCTCCGACGGCGTGCCGGTGGTGCCTTGGCAGTGGCTCAACCGCATCTTTGCCGAACTCAAGCTGCCGCCGCTGACAAAGTCGGTTCCCTACGGCGTCGCCCGCGTCGTCGGCGCCATGCTCGAGGGGGCCTGGAGCGTCTTTGACCTCAAGGGCGAGCCGCCCATGACCCGCTTTGTCGCCGCCCAGCTTGGCACCAGCCACCACTACGACCTCAGCGCCGCCAGAAACGACATCGGCTACGAGCCCGTCGTCGACGGCGACACCGCCCTCGCCGGCACCATCCCCTGGCTGCAGGCCGAGATCGCGGCCGGTCGACTCTGATTGCTGCGCTAGAGGCGCCGCAACAGGGCATGAAAGCGTTCGGGCACGCCGTCGTCGTTGCCGGTCGAGCCGATGCGCACGAGCACCGCCTGCTTGTTGGGGACGACGGTGATCATGTGCCCGCTGGCGCCGCGGGCCTCGACGATGTCGAACTGCAGGGCGTTGTCGGTGGCGTAATGCATGAACCAGCCCAGGCCAAAGCCGCGCGAAATCTGGCCATGGGCGCGGGTGACCTCGTCGAGGGTGCGGGCCCGCAGCACTTCGCCGCCGTTGGCGAAGCCGCCGTGGCGCACGAGTTGGCCCAGCACGGCGAGGTCGTCGACGGTGGCGGAGGCACTGTTGGCCTCGCCATCGGCCAGGCGCGACCACAGAATCCCCTGGCCACCAGCGGGGCGCAGCAGATGCTCGTCGACGAACTGCACAAACGGAATACCCGAGCGCGCAGCGACGACGCCGGAGACGACGTCGTAGGCCCCGAGGTGGTAGCTCGGCGGGCCTCCCGGCGGCCCGACCACCGACGCCAGGGACCCCGACAAGCCGCTTGTGTGGGAGAGGAGATCTCGCACCCGCACGTCACGGCGCTCGTCGTTGCGCCATTCGACAATGGTGTCGGCCAGATGATCATCAAACGAGATGCCGCCTTCGTCGACGAGCCGGGCCACCGCCAATGCCTTGATGGCCTTGCTGATCGACGCCACCGGAAAGGGGCCCCGTCCCTCGGGAACGTGCTCGAACACCAGGTCGTCGCCGCGAAACAGCAACAGCGCGCGGCTGTGGGTATCGGTCGTCAGCTGCCGCAGTTCGTCGACGACGGCGGCATCCCAGGCCGGCGACGGCACGCTGAGGACCCGTCCCACGCCGGAGCTGATGTAGCGGGATCCGACGGGTGGTACCGCCAACCGATGGCCGGCGTCGACGAGGACCTCGGCGGTCGCCGCCGTCGCCGTCTCGCTGTTGATGATGGCGACGGCCGCGATGACGAGGACCGAGGCGGTGGCGACCGTGATGCGGCCGATGGATGTGAAGCGAGGGGAAAGTCGAGACATGAACGCACCTGCAGCGCCCCGCGCGGAAGCGAGGCCATGGAATCCCCCGACACAGGCTTCGCCCATGTCGGTGGTTTGTGTACGCGTTCATCGGCC
>CAJBHN010000552.1 GCA_903952805.1 uncultured Myxococcales bacterium
GTCATGTCGGTCCGAAACCGCAGTGCTCGTGCGTTCTCGGTTCGCCAGGCAATCGCGGGAAAGTAGAGCCAGTTGCCCGCCAGAATCGTGGCCAGAGCGCTGTCTCCCTGAACGATGCGAGAGCCTTCGCCGCGGCGTGGCGACAAGGCGCCCTTGATGCGGTCGACCAGGGGCATCACCGGGCGGCCGTCACCATCGATGACCCTGACCCGGGTGGTGATCATGGTTGGCAACAGCGGGCTGCTGGCGCCGCCGACCAGCAGGGCCAGAAACGATCGATCGATGACATCGTCGGAACCCATGATCACGGTGTAGACGCCCACGCTCAGGTCGAGGCAACGATTGAAATTCGCAGCCACACCGAGTTGCGTGCCGTTGCGCACGTATTCCACGGCCAGCGTGCGGGCCACCTGCGCCACCGAATCGTCAGGGGTCGCGTCGTCCACGACGGTCAGACGAACGCCAGCGACGATGCCTTCGACCAACGAGACCAGCGTGGTGTTGAGCAGGTCAGCACGACCGTGGGCCGGGACCAACACGTGCACCTTGACGTCTGCGACTTCCACGAGCCCATCCTCTTTCTCCGCCAGGGGCTTCGTCGTCGTCGCTGCATTCGCAGACGACGGTGGCTGGCTGGACTTCACCTGGTTGGTTGAGCGCTGCCACAGTTGGGACAGGTGTGCGTCCCCGAGGCCTGTCGTGTTTGGGGAACCGAGCGCAGATCGTGTTCAAGGAACAGTGACAGGAAGTGCAAGCCTGCCAGCACTGGCAACGTGGCGAGCATCACCGTGCCGGCCGGGGTCAATACCCCCTCCCGTGCTCCCTGGTACCAGCGCAACGCACCGAACAGGGCACCGCCCGACAGGAGCATCGAGCCAAGACACAGGTAGAACGATGCAATGGAGACGTTGGTGACGAAGTAGTTGGAGAGCAGCCGACGCGCCGTGTTCAAAGCGTGCCGTGCGGTGAACTCCGGGATGATGCGCAAGACCCGGAGTCCGCTGCGTTCGTTGCCGTAGCGGGCGGGGATGTCGACATCGACCACGACGGCACGATGAAGTCCCAGCAGCGCCAGCAGGTCTGTCTCGAAGAAATAGCGACGATGGACCCGTTCCAGATCGAGTCCCTTCAAACAGATCGAGGATATTGCTGTGTATCCATTGGTTGGGTCAACGACATTCCAATAGCCTGTTGATGCCTTGGTCATCAGTGACAGAAAGACGTTTCCGATCAGACGAATCAAAGGCATTTTTCTGGCGACGTCGAACTCAAAGAATCGATTGCCTTTGCAGTAATCAGCTCGGCCATCCACGATTGGGGCGACCAGTCGGGGCAACACCCGAGGGTCCATCTGGTCATCGCCATCCATCTTGACGACGATATCCGCGCCGTCCGCACACGCTTGGCGGTAGCCAGTGACCATGGCGCCGCCGACGCCCTGATTGGCCTTGTGCCTCAAGACCCGCACGCGGTGATCTTGGCAGGACTCCTCAACCACATCCCCGGAGTGCTCGGGGCAGGCATCGTCGACGACATAAATATCGTCAACTTCCTCACCCAGTCCCGACAACACCGCCAGGATGTGTCGTCGAACATTGTGGCACGGAATCACGACGGCGATGCGTTGACCGGCGATCACGGCGTTCCTTTTTCAGCGGTCGCAGTCGATCGCACATTGATGACCCGCGGAGCCCCTGGTGTCGCGGCAGGAAGAGAAGCCGGCAACGCGACGACACGGGCATCCCCTTCCTGGTCAATGATCGGAAACGCCGCCAACTGTCGGTGGTCGAGCGCCACGCACCCGTCGTCCGCATATTCACCAAGAAAGATATAGCGGACCCCTTGGCTTTTGAGCCACTGCAGATTGAAATCATCGCATACATTTTTCATATATGAATCGTTGGAGAAGATGGAGCCGTTTTGATAGTATGAAAATGCCATTCGAATCTCGGGATGGGCCAACAATGCGCGTTGGCCGCCAAGAGGCAGGAGCCACTGTTCCTGGTTGATTCGGACCGGCATGTTGACCATCAAAACCAACGGGCTGTCTCCTTCGCTGGCGATGCGAGTGGCGAGGCGTTGTGCGAGCACCTCATCACGGATGCTCACAGGCCCCTGCGCGCTGGGCCACTCGGCGCGAATTTTCGGTAAGCCGTTCAGCACCATCAAGCCTGCCAGTGCGCCGACCGCGATCGGACCAGTGGAGCTGTCATGTGACTGCATCATCATCATCGCGCTCGCCCATAGCAGCACCAGCGTGCACCACATTTTCTCCTGTCCCGCGAAATACGACGGCAGGAGGCGCAATGAGCTCGCCGTGCCAACGAAAGGCATGAGCAGGCTCTGCAGCACCATGCACATCATCAGCGCGCCCACGACGCACGCCAGTTCGACGCGGTATTTCTTGAATGCCAACCACACGGTGATGGCCGCCGTCAGGATCGCGCCCGCACGCGGGGCGAGCACGTCGGGCAAGGGCAGACTGCTGACGATATCGCCGACGGATTCGCCGACGCGTCGCCAGTATTCGCCGCCACGTGGAATCGGCGTGCCCTCCACCTGGAGTGCAACCGTCGTCGTCGTTCCATGGAGCATATTGGCAACGTACGGGTCCATGCACACCAGCAGGGCCGCCATCGTCGCGACCAATACGAGGTCAACGAGTTCCGACCGCAGCGACGTGGAGTGGTCGTGTCCACGCGTGATGAGCCACCGGCCCAGTGTCGATCCAATGGCGATGGCCCCAAAGAGAGGCCCGTGCACGGGATTGAGCAGCACAGCGCCGCCCAGCACGATGGCCATGACGATGCGGCGCAGCGCTGGTGTTGGCTCGGCGGTTCGCGCTCGTCCCGTCAGACAGGCCCACCACAAGAACATCGGCGGCAGTGCACTCATGCGGCCGGTGCCCTCAAGGAATTCGTGGCCGGGGGTGTTGCCCCAGGGCGCCAGAAGCAACCAGACCGCCGCCAGCAGCAACCACCAATGCCACTGTGGGCGGGCGCTGCCATCGTGGTGCGCACGTCGGCGGGCCAGATCGAACACCGCGGCCACAGTCACCATCGACTGCAGCGCCGGTTGCATGGTCACGACGTCGCGGGGATCGGCCCCTGAGAGCCGCCACCATTCGAGGTTCAGCACCGCAAAGAACGAAGGGTAGCCCAGGACGGACTCGCCGTCGCCGGGCCAGGGGACGGCCCCCTGTCTGAAAACGCTCATGGCGTGCATCAAGTGCGTGTCTGGGTCTCCTGACAGCATCGCGAGCCGGGGAAGTTCCCGTGTCGACGCGACCACGACGGCGAAGACCGCCAGCATGACCAGCGCTGTCGTGTGGGGCAGCGATGCAAACGATGCCGACGCTGACGACGACGAAGTCCGTGCGTGTTGACGACGAATCCACCACGCTGCGCCGCCCACGACGACGCCCAGCGCGATCAGTGCACCAGCTGTTCCACCAACGTGTCGCGCCGCTGACCAGCCGATGAACACCAAGGGTGCCGTCAGCTGGGCAACCAGGGCCCAAAACAGGGGACCACACTGCTCCGCCCACCGCGAGGTTGATGCCAGCAGACGCCACAGCACGCCGCCTGCAGCGATGATCAGCAGCAGCAGGCCAGCAAGGTGCGCACCCGGGAGTGGTGAGACGCCGACGACCAGCCCGCAGATCGTCAAGCCAGTGACCCACCACAGCGTCTCGGATCGCCACCATACCCCATGGCTTGCTGCGTCGATGGTGACCATGGGCGGGGCTCTCCGGGAGACGGTGACGACCGAGCCCCATACCGCGAATCTTTGCAGGATCGAGACAAAGGCGCACCTGATCGGTCCGATGGCGACTTGCTTGAACAAGGCCTGCTCTCAACCCGTGTCGAAGGCGCCATTGTGGAAAGCCTGACGTGTGCTCCGCAGGCGGTGGAGCCAGGATGCACAGTGGCCTCAAGGTCTTGTCCACTCGACGGTCAATCCGACGGCGCAGGGGTTCGCCGTAAGCCCAGGTCCAGATGAGACAATTCCAAGCACGGCCCTGGGTCCGTCGATGAGCAGGCCCATGGTTCTGCCGGTCCAGCCGTTGGCGAGGTTGACGTCGTCGTAGATGTGACTACATGAAACATCATGATTTTTGGATTCGGCAAGAAGAAGAAAGAGCGGCACGTGGTGGCCACGGTGTTGGTCGCGATCGACGGCGAGGCGTTTCAGCCCCTGCTGGCCACGACGGCCCGCGCGGCCCAGGCCATCATCACCGCCGGCGGTGACTTCGACGTCGCCTCCCGCAAGCTGGCCGACGTGGCCCGCGCCCTGCTCGACCACGAGGTGAACTGGAGCGCCGGTGCTCTCGGCGGCGATGTCTACGACGCCGAAGAAGACGCCGCTGGCCAAATCGCCGACGTCTATGCCGACTTGTCGAGCCGCTACCGCAGCGCTGGCGACGAGGACGCCGTGCCCCGCGAGTCGGGGACGGGCACCAGCGACGAACGACGCTGCGTCGTCATGCTGACCTGCAGCTACGCCGGTGAAAACGAGGACGTCGAGCGAGAGCTGCACGACCGTCTCGATCTGGCCCGGGTTCTTCAGGGCATCGTGGCCCTGAACGAGCGCGGCGCCCTGACCTCAGCGCACCTGCATGTGGCCCCGGCCCATCCCGACGACCGCCTCACCGACGAGCAGATGCTGGCCCTCTTTCCCGAGTTGGTGCCACTGTGAACCGGTCCTGTCTTGTCATGTCGTCGTCCTCGTCGTCGTCCTCTGGGTCGTCGTCGTCGAAGCGGCCCATGCTGCGTTCCCCTTCTCCTTCCCCGTCCTCGTCCCCGGAGTCCCCCATGCGCCATGTGTCTCGTGTGTTGCTGACCGCCGTCAGCCTTGTGCTGGTCGGCAGCGTCGTTGGCACCGTTGCCTGTCAGGCTGAAGCACCGCCCGAGAAGGCGGTTCCCGTCGAGGTGTCGCCGCCGTTGCCTGCCGGCAGCTACGAGGTGCAGTCCATCTCCTACGACGACGCCGATGGTGCCTACCGCGTCTTCTTGGTGAATCCGCCTGCCGGGGTCAGGCCCGTCTATGTCGCGGTCGATCTGCCGATGGCCCGCTTGACCGATGCCGAGGTGAAGCTCGGCAAGGTCACGGCTCGCCTCGACGTCGACCAGCCTGGCCCGGCTGTCCCGGCCGACGGTGCCGTGCCTGCCGTGCCTGCCGTGCCTGCCGACGGCGTTGTGCCGGCCGAGGGTGCCGTCGCCGTTGACGCTGTGGGCCCGGTCGTCGCCGGCGCTGTGGTGCGCCTGCCCCAGGACTTCGCGGTCCAATACACCCACAACGTCGTCGAGGAGAGGGGTGGTCAGCAGGTGGTCATCCGCCAGGAGAGCTCGACGTGGTCGCCGTTCATGGGGGTGATGACCGGCATGATGGTGGGCAATATGTTGTTCGGTCCCCGTTACTACTACCCACCGCCGTACATGGCTGGCGGGATGAGTGGCGTCGGCGGGGCCGGGCTCAGCCGGCAGGCTGCGGCCAGCAGCTACACCCAGCAGCACGGCAAGGCTCCCCAGGCCACCCGCCTGTCCAGCTCAGGCTATGCCAAGGCGCCGTCGTCATCGATGAAGGCCACCGGCAGCGGTGCCGGGTCCACGAGGCTCAAGAGCCCCGGGGCCAGCACGGGGCCTGCCAAACGCTCCTTCGGCGGTGGTGGCTTCGGTCGTCGTCGTCGGTGAAGGTGATGGGCCTTGCAGCCCTCCTGCTGGACCCATGCATCAACGTCAAAAACGCCGCCAACTGGCGGCGTTTTTCATATCCGCTGCCGCTGCTCAGGCTGCTGCGGCGACGGCGACGTGGCTGGTGACAGGGAGCGCAGGAAATCATTGATGACGGCGGCGGTCTCGGTGGGCTTCTCGACCGTCGGGTAGTGGCCGGCGCCGGGCAGATGCTGCAGGCGGGCGCCGGCGATGGCGTCGACGACGCTGCGCTGCAAAAATGGAGCAGGCAGAAATGGATCGTCGGTGCTCAGCACCAGGGTGGGAGCCGTGATCAAGCCGACGTCGACGTCGCTGCCGGCGACAAATGCCTTCAACGCCCCCACGATGCAGGCCGGCTCCACGGCGCCGGCGACCTCCAGCAGGCCTTGCAGCGACGCTGGCGACAACGACACCGTCGCCATCTGCAGAATCATCCGCTGCTTGTGAGCGTCACCCGCCGAGCTGGCAAAGAGCGACGCCGCGGCCTCAGGCAACATCAGGCCCGACAAGGGGACGGGGTTGAGCGCGCAAATGCCCGCGACCCGCTCGGGGTGCGTCGCCCCCAGCCACAACGCCACCTGCCCGCCCATCGAGTGGCCGACGAGGACGGCGCGCTCGACCTCGAGCGCGTCGAGGACGGCGATGACGTCGCCCCCGTAGTCGGCGATACCGTAGCCGTCGGCGGCGCCGACCGTGCCGCGCTGGTCGAGCCAGACGACGTGGCGGTCGGGGGCAGACAGCGCCGGTATGACGTCGTCAAATACCGCCCCCGTCATCATCCAGCCGTGCAGCAACACCACAGCCGGCGCCGATGGTGGGCCACGCTCATGCACACGCACCTGCCCGTGGGGCAGGGTGAGGACCCGAGTGCTGGTGGTGGTGGTCATCGAGCCTCCGTCATGCCGCGAGACCGCGAGTACCGCGACTCGCCGCTTCGATGCCACCCAGCTGAAGCGGTTTCACGCTTCGTTCGAAGCCACGACCGACGGTGTGGGGAAAAGTCCCACCGCCACCGGGTCAGGCGCTCGGTCGGGCGCTGTGCTACGCGACGGGTCGTGACGTCGACACACCAAGCCCTGCGTCAGCTGATGGTGGACCTGTGGACCCGGTGACTTCAGTGAATGCAATGGATGCAATGGATGCAATGGATGCACGAGCGCTGTCTGGCGTCGAGTCCCGCTGTGCCCTGACCTCCCTGCAGGCGGGCATGCTGTTTCAGGCCAGGCTCGACCCCGACGGCGGCTTCGATATCGAGCAGCTGACCATGCAGCTCGATGAGCCCCTGAACGTGCCGGCCTTCGCCGACGCATGGCAGGCGGTGGTTGATCGGCACCCCATGTTGCGGACGCGCATCGTCGACAGCGACGGTCAGGCGCCCCATCAGGAGGTGCTGCAGGGCTGGCGCCTGCCCATCACCGTGGTCGACTGGCGGCACGCCAACGGCGACGCCACCATCGATCTCGACGACGATGAGCGCCAACGCCTCGTGACCACGTTCTTGCGCGAGGACCGCCGCCAGGGCGTGCCGCTCAACGAACACCCGCCGCTGCGCTTGTTGGTGGCCCGGGTCGGTGCCGCCCGGACCTTTGCCTGCTGGACCTTCCATCACATCCTGCTCGACGGCCGCAGCTTCGGCATTGTGCTGCGCGATGTGTTCGCCGCCTACGACGCCATCGTGCGCGGCGTGTCGCTGACGTCGGTGCTGACGTCGGTGTGGACGGCCGCGCCACGCCCGTTCAGCGACTTTGTCGCCTGGTCGGCACAGCAACCCTTTGGCGACAGCCTGCCGTTTTGGAAGGCGTTGCTGGCGGGCAAGGACGCCCCCACGCCGCTGCCAGCGTTGCGGCCGGCCTCCATCGACGTCGCCGCCACCGCCACCAGGCCCGGGTACGGCGAACTCGTGCGCGTGGTGGCGCCCAAGACGACGTCGGCCTTGCGCAAGCTGGCCAAGCGTTCAGAAACCACGATGGGGACCGTGGTGCAGGCCGCCTGGGCCTTGTGCCTGAACCGCCTGACGGGCGATGACGACGTCGTCTTTGGCACCACCCGGGCCTGTCGCCGCAGCGCGCTGGTCGAAGGTGGCGCCGCCGCTGGCACCGCCGCTGGCGTCGAAGCTGGCGCCGACGACATGGTGGGCTTGTTCATCAACACGCTGCCGGTGCGGGCCAAGATCGTCGACGACGAACGACTGACGACGTTCTTGTCGTCGCTGCGCCGTCAGAGCCTCGATGTGCGCGCCCATGAGCACAC
>CAJBHN010000553.1 GCA_903952805.1 uncultured Myxococcales bacterium
CATCACCACACCAATGACGACGAAGACGAGCGCCGACAGCCACAGCCGCCGCCGAAAGAGTTGGGCCGACAGCTGCGCCACGTGATCAAACATGGACAAACCGTAGCGATGAGAATGGTTGTCGGAAAGCGGACTGCGGTTACACCTCATCTCAACGGCACAGTGCCGAACCCACGCGGTGTGGGCCGCCAGCAGACCCCGGCCGTGCGATCGCCGGCTGAGACGACGTCGCCCACCTGCAATGAGCATGGTGGCCGGCAGTCAGGAGACACCATGTCCGAATCTGAGTCTCGAACGTTGCCCCTTCTTCCCCTCCGCGATGGCGTGCTGCTTCCCGGCACGGTGGCGACCATCCCTGTCGGCCGCGCCGCCAGCGTGGCCCTCATCAACGCCGTCGGCGTCGGCGGCATCGTAGCGGTGGGCGTCCAGTTCGACGCTGCCGTCGCCGATCCCGAGTTCAAGGACCTGCATCCCATCGCGGTGCTGGCACGCGTCGCCAAGGTGCAGCGCATGCCTCGCGGCTACCAGGTGAGCCTTGAGGGGCTTTCCCGGGTGCGCCTGGCTTCGATCGTCGGCCGCGACCCGTATCTGCAGGTCGAGGCCATCACCATCCTCGACGTCGCCGTCGACCCCTCTCGTGCGCTCGAACTCCAGGCCGCGCTCAAGGCCGAACTGGTCGACGTCAAGAGTGCCGCCACCGGACCGTTCGCCCGCGCGCTCGACGGCCTGTTGGAAGAAAGCGACCCGGGTCGTCTGGCCGACCGCACCGCCGGCGCCATGGGTCTCCCTGTGGCTCGGGAACTGGAGGTCCTGAAGGCTCTCGACATTGGTGAGCGCCTCGCCGAGGTGTTGAAGATCGTCGTCGAGCAGCGCACGGCAGGCGACTTGCGCACCAAGATTGATGGCGAGGTCCGCAAGGAGTTCCAGAAGAACCAGAAGGAAGCGATCCTTCGCGAGCAGATGCGCGCCATCAAGAAGGAACTTGGCGACGACGACAAAAACGACAGCGACAAGCTCGCGGATCGCGTCGCCAAGGCCGACCTGCCCGACGAGGTCCGCAAGGTCGCCGAGAAGGAACTGTCTCGTCTGCAGGGCCAGGCCTCGGGTCCAGAACAGGGCGTGATTCGTCACTACCTGGAGTGGATCGTCGACCTGCCGTGGAAGACCAAGGTGGCGTCGGACTTCTCCATCAGCGACGTTGAGCAGAAGCTCGACGACGACCACACCGGGCTGATTGAGGTGAAAAAGCGCATCCTGGAGCACCTCGCCGTGATTCAGATGACGGGGACGGCCAAGGCCACCATCTTGTGCTTGTCTGGTCCTCCTGGCGTGGGGAAGACCAGCTTGGGGCAGTCCGTCGCCGACGCTCTCGGTCGGCCGTTCCAGCGCATCTCGTTTGGCGGCGTGCGCGACGAGGCCGAAGTCCGCGGGCATCGACGGACCTATGTCGGCGCCATCCCCGGCCGCGTCATCCACGCGATGAAGAAGGCCGGCGCGAAGAACCCCGTGATCCTCCTCGACGAGATCGACAAGCTCGGCAAAGGCTGGGCTGGCGATCCCGGTGCGGCTCTCCTCGAGGTGTTGGACCCCGAGCAGAACAGCACCTTCACCGACCACTACCTGGAGCTGCCCTTTGACCTCTCGGAAGTGCTGTTCATCTGCACCGTGAACGATCTGTCGGCGTTGTCGGCGCCGCTGCGGGACCGGCTCGAGATCATCGAGATCGACGGCTACACGCAGGCCGAGAAGCTCGCCATCGCCAAGCGTCACCTGGTGCCCAAGAAGCTGGCCGACCACGGCTTGCAGGTGGAGCAGCTCATCGTCAACGACGACGTGCTGAGGGCTGTCATCGCCGGTTGGACCCGGGAGGCCGGGGTGCGGCAACTGCAGCGCGAGGTCACCAAGCTCTGTCGGGCTCTGGCCCTGCGGGTGGCCCGGGCTCCCAAAGACGACGAGGCTGCGAAAAATGCGCCCCTCATCGTCACCGACCCGGCCCAGCTGAAGGACCTCATCGGCAAACAGCGCTTCTTCGACGAGCGCGCCGAGCGGATGACCCTTCCCGGTGTGGCGATCGGCATGGCCTGGACGCCGGTGGGTGGCGAGATCCTGTTCATCGAGTCCAGCCGCATGCCCGGCAAGGGCGCGGTGACGCTGACGGGTCAGCTTGGCGACGTGATGAAGGAGTCGGCGACGGCGGCCATGACCTACGTCCGCAGCCATACGCACGAACTCGGTATCGAGCCGAAGTTCCTCGCCGAGAGCGACATCCATGTGCACATCCCGGCCGGCGGGATCCCCAAGGACGGTCCGTCGGCTGGTGTGACGATGTTCACGGCGCTGGTGTCGTTGTTGACGGGACGGCGCGTCAAGAGTGACCTCGCCATGACGGGGGAGGCGACGCTGCGCGGCAAGGTGTTGCCCGTCGGCGGCATCGCGTCGAAGGTGTTGGCAGCGCATCGGGCGGGCATCACGACCATTCTGTTGCCCCAGCAGAACGGTCGCGACATCGACGACATCCCTGCCGATGTGCGCGCCCAGCTCACCATCCACCTGGTGTCCGACATGCGTGAGGTGCTGGACCTGGCCCTGGAGCCCGATGTGACGCCGGTGTCCACCATTGGCAGTGTCGGCGACACCGGTGCCGCCCACGCCTGACGACGACCGCGGTGTGGCTCGAAGAAACGGCCCCCTCCCTCAGGGAGAGGGCCGTTTCTTTTGATGCCGATGGTTCAGCGGGCTTCGGCCAGCACAGCGTCGACCTCGGCGCGGATGACGTCGATGGCGGTGTAGCCAAGGTGCAGGTGGCGAATCTGGCCCCGATGGTCGACGAGGTAGGTCGACGGCAGGCTGGTCAGGCCCAGGCGTTCGCCAAGGCCGCCGGTGTCGACGACGCTGTCAAACGACGGTGCCAGCGTATGCCAGGTCGCTCGGGCGGCCTTGAGGTCTGACGGCTCGCGGTTGACGCCGACGACGACGAGGCCCTTGTCCTGGTAGGCCGCTGCCAACGACGACAATTCGGGGAGGGACCGTTTGCAGGGCCCGCACCACGAAGCCCAGAAGTCGACGATCAGGACCTTGGTGTCGGCGGCGTCGAGGCGAGACACGGCGTCCAGGCGGCCCTTGCCGTCGAGCAGGGGCAGGCTCATCGACGGAAATGCGTCGCCGGCATGCCTGGGGCGGAGGGCTTCGCTGCGGCGGGTGACGTCGACGCCAGCGACGACCATGAGGATACCGACCGTCGCCACCAGCAGGGCGGCCCCGGCGCGGGCCCCAACCGCGCGCGGTGGGTCCAGAGCCCGGGGCAGCGTGACCAGCCAGGCCACGAGAGCGCCGAGGCCGGGGCCATAGGCCACCGCGCACTTGACCCCAAAGCGCACCATGTCGACACGGCCGTTTTTGACGACGACCATGGAATCGACGGCGTTGTGGGGCAGGGCCCACAGGTCGAGGCCGGCCACAGCGAGGATGCCCCCGATGGCCTTCATCAGCGTCAACGGCACCAGCAGGTAGGTCGTCGCGATGGCGGTGCCGAGGAAACGTTGGCCTCGCAGTCGGCCAATGCCGCCGACAACGATGGCGGCGACGACGACGACGACCAGATCGGTGCGGCCCGCCCGCAGCACGACGTCGACCAGGCGGCGCAGGGCAATGACAGGGGCATCGCCCACCAGTGCCAGCAGCCGGTAGCTTTCGGCGGCATGCAGGGCGAGCACGACGGACGCATAGACCAGGAATGGTTCCGCAGGGTGGGCGGTGTCATCGCCGGCGATGGCCCGCAGGCTGCGCACAGGCTGCACCAGGATGCCGCCCAGGCGCTCCGCCAGGCCCAGTGCGTTTGCCTGCCGGGGCAGGGTGGTGGGTGCGTCCAGGGTGGCGTTCACGGCGTCCTCATGGGGGTACCGGTAGCGCATCGAAACGGGGGGCACAGGGGCAGCCGCAGATCACGGCAGCAGTCGAAGCGGCCGCGTCGATAGCATCGCTGGAGAGGTCTTCATGACGCACGACGACGAAGCCGAACTCGAGGCCCTGCGACAGGCCGCCTGGCCGAACCCCGAGCATGCCGACCGCGGCGAGGTGTTGATGGCCACCGGTGTCGGCATGGGACTGCTCGGCGTTGGCATGGTGGCGTTGTCGGCCATCTGCCTGCCCTGCGTGATCGGCGCCGCCCCGCTGGCGGCGGCGTCGGCTCCGGTGCTGGTGGGTGCCGGCCTGTTCAAGCGCTGGCGTCGCCATCGTCGCGACCAGCAGGCAGGTCTCCCGGCACCGACTGTGGCACCGATTTCGTCGCCGCTCGCCGCGCCCGAAAAAACGATCTGAGCACCGCGCCGCAGTCGTCGGCCAGCACGCCGGAGTCGACGGACAGGCGATGGTTGAGCCGCGCATCGCGGCAGACGTCGGCCAGGGAGCCCACGGCACCGGCCTTGGGGTCAATCGCGCCAAACACCAGCCGATCCACGCGCGCGTTCACCAAGGCACCGGCGCACATGAAACAGGGCTCCAGCGTCACGTAGAGCGTGCAGCCCGACAGCCGCCAGCGGCCCAGCCGTCTCGCCGCCGCCGCGATCGCCACCAACTCGGCGTGTCCCAGTGGATCTTGCTCGCGCTCGCGGGTGTTGCGGCCCTCGCCGACGATGACGCCGCCTTCATCGACCACGACGGCGCCCACCGGCACTTCACCGGCTGCGGCAGCCTCGGCGGCCAACGCCAGGGCCCGCTGCATCATGTGCGCGTCGAGGTCGTCGCTCATGTGGTCGTCATGCCGACATGTGGGGTGATGTCGTCGAACGGGTGCAGGTGGTGCAGCGGACCGTGACCGGCGCCGAAGCCGGGGGCGCGGGCGATCGCCTGGTGGACGTAGGCGACGGCGCCGTCGACGGCATCGATCAGCCCCGCACCGAGGGCGAGGCGGGCGCAGATGGCGGCTGACAAGGTGCAGCCCGTGCCGTGGGTGTGGCGCGTCGTCAGTCGTTGGGACCGCACATCGACGACGCCGTCGGCCAAGACGAGCACATCGACGACGTCGACGCCGTCGCCGTGACCACCCTTGATGAGTGCCGCCCCGGCGCCACGAGCCAGCAAGGCTCGACCGGCGCGCACGGCGTCGTCATGGCTGACAACGTCAAAGCCCACCAGACGGGCGGCTTCTGGCAGGTTGGGCGTCACCAGCGTGGCCATGGGGATGAGTCGGGCGAGCATGGTGTCGACGGCGTCGTCGGCCAGCAGGGCGTGGCCGCTTTTGGCGATCAGCACGGGGTCCACCACGAGGGCGAATAGCCGTCGACGCCACGCCGCCTGCAGACCGTCAACCACGGCGTTGATGATGGCGGCGTCGACCAGCATGCCGGTCTTGGCGGCAGCCACCTCGAGGTCGTCGGTGACGGCGTCGAGCTGGGCCCGCACAAAGGCCGGGGGCGGCGCGTGAATGCCGGTGACGCCGACGGTGTTTTGCGCGGTCAGGGCGGTGACGACGGAAGCGCCATAGCACCGATGGGCGGCGAAGGTCTTCAGGTCGGCCTGAATGCCGGCGCCGCCGCTGCTGTCGGAGCCGGCGATGGTCAGGGTGATGGATGGTGGGGGCAGCGGTTGCATGGGTCCATGCTGCAATCACACGGCGACCCCGTCCACTGATGCTTCGACGTTGCTACACGAGGGCCATGCCGACCCAACCGCCGACCCCTCCGCCGACGCTGCCGACCCTGCGCTTCGACAACGGCTTCGCAGCGACCATGCCGCGCGATCCACGGACCGACCTGGCGCCCCGTCAGGTCAAGGGGGCCCTGTACTCGCTGGTGCAGCCGACGCCGGTGTCGCAGCCGACGCTGCTGGGGTGGTCCAAAGACGTGGCCGCCTCATTGGACCTGCCGTCCCTCGCTGACGACGTCATTTCGGCGGCGTCAACCCTGGCCGCGGTCTTTTCTGGCAATCAGCTGTTGCCTGGCATGGTGCCGCTCGCGACGCGCTACGGCGGTCACCAATTTGGCAACTGGGCGGGACAACTTGGCGACGGTCGGGCCATGTCGCTTGGTGAGGTGGTGACGTCGTCGGGGAACCGGCTGGAACTTCAGCTCAAGGGGGCGGGGCCCACGCCATACTCGCGCCGCGCCGACGGCCGGGCGGTGCTGCGCTCGTCGCTGCGCGAGTTTGTCTGCAGCGAGGCCATGCATCACCTGGGCATCCCCACCACGCGGGCCCTGAGCTTGGTGACGACGGGTGACGAGGTCGTCAGGGATATGCTGTACGACGGGCGTCCCGCGGCCGAGCCCGGGGCCATCGTCTGTCGCGTGGCCCCCACCTTTGTGCGCTTTGGGCACTTTGAAATGCTCGCCGCCGATGGCGACGCCGCCTCCATGCGGACCCTGCTGCGCTGGACCATCGCGACCCACATGCCGACCTTGTCGGCCGACGTGAACGACGCAGCCGCCGTGCTTGCCTTCTTCGCCGAGGTCGCCGCCCGCACGGCCGCGCTGGTGGTTCAGTGGCAGCGCGTTGGCTTCGTCCACGGCGTCATGAACACCGACAATCTGTCGATTCTGGGTCTGACCATCGACTACGGCCCCTACGGCTTTCTCGAGCCCTTCGACCCCGGCTGGACCCCCAACACCACCGACGCCGGCCGGGCCCGCTTCCGCTTTGGCAACCAGGTCGGCATCGCCCATTGGAATCTGGCCTGCCTCGCTGAGGCCTTGCTGCTGCTGGCCCCCGACCCCGCGCCGTTTGGCGTCGTGCTCGACACCTTCGCCGTCGACGTCACTCGCCAACTGCGCGACATGCAATTGGCCAAGCTTGGGCTGTCCTGGCGGGACGACGACGACGATGTGCTGGTGGTCGATCTGCATACGTTGCTCGCCAGCGTCGAGACCGACTTCACCTTGTGGTACCGGGGCCTCGCCGACGTCATGGCCGCCGACGACCATACCGTCCTGAGGTCGTCGTACTATCGGCCGGCAGATGCCGACGTCGTTGCTGCTGACACGACGTCGTGGTTGGGCCGGTACCGCGCCCGCTGCGCCAGCGACGGCGTCAATGGCGATGAACGTCGACGACAGATGAACGCGGTCAATCCACTGTATGTGCCGCGCAATTGGCTGGCGCAGGAGGCCATCGACGCCGCCACCGCCGGCGACCTGGAGCCCCTGCGGCGCTGGACGACGGTGCTGCGCACCCCCTACACCGTGCAAGCCGACGCCGAGCACTTCGCCGACAAAAGGCCCGAGTGGGCCAGGCATAAGGCCGGCTGCTCGATGCTGAGCTGCAGCTCGTAGCCGGCGATCAACGCGTCGCTCAGCGCCGGCCTGCCACCAGCCAGGCTGGAGCGCCTGGTCCCGGCTTGAGTGGAAAGTGGCGCAATTCCGAGTGGTTGAAGCGTCAGCTTGGTGCGTGGATGCCATGGTCGGCGGTGGCGCGTCGGCGACCTTGACGACCCACCGGTGACTGCGTAGCACCTGCCAAACCCTGACTCCCCTGCGAGGTCCCCATGTCAGCGCTCACCTACGACGTCGTTGTGATTGGCTCCGGTCCCGGTGGCTACATCGCCGCTGCCCGCGCCGGCGCCCTCGGTCTCAAGGTAGCCGTCGTCGAGAAGGACAAGCTGCTGGGCGGCACCTGCCTGCATCGCGGCTGTATCCCCACCAAGGCCCTGCTGCACGCCGCCGACGTGGTGAGCGAGATCAAAGAGGCCGCCCGCATCGGCGTCACCGTCGAAGGTGTCAAGGTCGAGTGGGACAAGCTCCTGGGCCACAAGCGCCAGGTGGTCAGCTCCAACGCCGGCGGCGTGACGCACCTGATGAAGACCCGCAAGGTCGACGTCATCGCCGGCTTCGGCCGCGTCGACTTCAGCGGCGGCAAGCGCCGCGTCATCGTCAAGGACGCCGACGGCAAGGAAAGCACCGTCGACACCCACAACGTCATCCTCGCCGTCGGCAGCAAGCCCCGCGAGTTGCCCTTCGCCAAATTCGATGGCGAGCGCATCATGAGCTCGGACCATATCCTCGACATCGACCGGATCCCCGGCTCGCTGGCCATCCTCGGCGGCGGCGTGATCGGCATCGAATTCGCCAGCCTGTTTGCCCGCCTGGGCACCAAGGTCACGGTGCTGGAGATGTTGCCGCGCATCGTCGCCCCCGCCGACCCCGACAGCAGCAAGCTGCTGGGCGACGAGCTGAACAAGCAAGGGTGCGACATCAAGGTCAACGTCAAGGTCACCGCCGTCGAGCGCAAGGGCAACGAGGTCTTCACGTCGTACCAGAATGCTGATGGTACCCAGGCCACGTTGACGACGGAGTACATCCTGATCTCCGTCGGCCGTCCTCCCCTGACGCAGGGCATTGGCCTTGAAAGCACCAAAGCCCAGACCGACAAGGGCGGCTTCGTCGTCGTCGACGGCATGATGCAGAGCGGCGAGCCCGGCCTCTACGCCATCGGCGACTGCGTCAACACGCCCTGGCTTGCCCACGTCGCGTCGGCCGAGGGCATGATCGCCGTCGAACACATCGCCCACACCATGGGCAAAGGAGCCAAGCCCGCGGCCTTGAACTACGACCACACGCCGTCATGCGTGTACTCCGAGCCTCCCATGGCGTGGAGCGGTCTGACTGAGGAAGAAGCGCGCAAGCGCGGCTACGACGTCAAGGTCACCAAGTTCGACTTCGCCAAGAACGCCAAGGCGGCGATCCTGCTGAAGAAGAAGGGCTTCGTGAAATTCATCGTCGACGCGAAGTACGGCGAAATCCTCGGCTGTCACATCATCGGGCCCCAGGCGACGGATCTGTTGGCCGAGCCCGCGTTGGCGATCTCCGCCGAGCTGCCGATTGAGGAACTGGCTCGCACCGTCCACGCCCACCCGACGTTGTACGAGGCCATTTGGGAGGCTGCGTCCATCGCCGCCGGTCGCGCCGCCCACGGCTGAGCTCCATCGTCAGCGACAAAGGCATCCCTGCATGAGCACCCGCTTGGTCCCAATGCTCCGCGTGAGCGACCTGCCTGCGGACGGCAGCATGGCTCACTGGGTTTTGGTGGGGCAGGTGCCCCACGAGGACCACGATGGTCCTCGCTCGCATCGATCGGTGGCGGGTGCGACGGTCCGCGCTGTGCGGGTCTCTGCTGGCGACATGGACCTGATCATTGATGAATCGTGGTCCGCCTGGTCGCTGGTCAAGCGGCCGGGCCAGTCGTCATCCTCCGACCTGTTGCTCGGGCGGGGGCTCACCAACGACATCTCCATCGCCCACAGCAGTGTCTCCAAGCTGCACGCCCGCATCCGGGTCGAGGGAGCGGAGATGCTGATGTCGGACGCGTCGTCGTCCAACGGCACCGTCGTCAACGGCGAGAGTGTGCGGGCCGGCGATGAAGTTCCCCTGGTGTCGGGGGACTTTGTTCGCTTCGGTGCCTGTGTGTTTCAGGTCTTTTCACCGGCGCATATCAACGCGATCGTGAAGCGGCTGCGCGGTGGCTCGCCGGTCTGACATCGAACGGACCGTGCCTCCTGCCTGGCGATGTCCGCCCACGAACGAACCGAGGCCCCATCAGGCCCCGGTTCTGTCGTCCGTGTTGTCCGTGTCGCCGGTGCGCCTGGTGATCAGCCGGGAAAGCCATCCTCGCGGGTGAGACCATGGCGTTGGGCGCGGCGGTAGAACGTCGCGCGACCGATCCCAAGGCGCCGGGCTGCCTCGGAGACGTTTCCTTCGGTTTCGCGCAGCGCGGCGACCATCATTTCCCGCTCCACTTCGTGCAGGGGGCGAACGACGTTCTTGTCGTCGTCGTCAGTCAGCGGGCCGCCGCTGTAGCTGGGCACATCGCTCCGAGGCGTGCCCATCGTGGCGCGAATCTCGTCTGGGAGGTCGTCGGCTTTGATGACGCCGCCTGACGCCACCAGCGCGATGCGCTCAATGGTGTTGTTGAGTTCGCGCACGTTTCCAGGCCAGTGGTAGTTGACGAGGCCATCGAGGACGTCGTCGGACAACGACGGCGGCGGCTGATTCTCGCGGGCAGCAAAGCGGGCCAGGGCGTAGCGGGCGAGGGCCTGGATGTCGTCGCGGCGGTCTCGCAGCGGCGGCACGGTGATCGAAAAGAC
>CAJBHN010000554.1 GCA_903952805.1 uncultured Myxococcales bacterium
GGGCATTCAAACCTCCAACCTCGACACAACGGTCCATGGTAGCGGTCGAGGTGAGCAGGGGCAAACAACAGGGCACCGTGCGACACTTCCAGAAAAGTTGACGGATGCCGCGCTGGGTGCGTCAGTGTGTTGAGGGCTAGCGCGTCGACATCCGCTGGTCCTGGAATCGCTTCAGCCCCTGGTTCGCCCGGGCCCGCACTTTGTTCTGCAGCAGCGGCGACCAGCCCAGCAGTACCCCTGGCAGACCCAATGCCATGCGCGACCAGCGCCAGAGGTCGAAGCGGTCGGTGTGTTCGACGATACGGTCGTTGCCATCGAATCGAAAGGTCGCCTTGATTCGGTTCACGACCGTGCGTCGTGCAGGGCCGAAGCGATACCGGGCAACCCAGTGGGCGTGGCCTGCGCCGCTTTCGTCGACGGCGATGTCGCTGGCGACGACAACGAGGTCACCTTTGGCCCGCTCGCACAGCATGCGCCACATGTCGCCCGCGTCCCGGCCTCGCAGGTGTTGGAAGACCGGGTCGGAGAAGACGACGTCGTCGGCGTAGCAGGCGGCCATGCCCTCGGCGTCATGGCGGGCAAAACACTCGTAAAACCGGCGGACCACATCAGTGCGCATCTGGCCTTGTGACATGGCGACGCGCAGGTGGTCGACTCGGTCTTTCACTGAGACGTTGGCGTCCGTGCGTGCAGATGTTGGGCACGGTTTGACGCGCGGGCCCTATTCGTCCTCGAGCTCGGCGTTCCAGTAGGACGCCGTCACCGGATCGACGAAGGGAGCCCATTCCTTGTAGGGGACCTTGGTGACGCTTGGCGTCAACGATGACCATGATGGCCGCCTGGGCTCCTTCAGCAGGCGCAGTCCAGCCTGGATTGGCGTGCGCGCTCCCTTGTTGAGGTTGCAGCGCACGCATGAACACACGACGTTCTCCCACGAGGTTCTGCCACCCTGGGCGCGCGGGACGACGTGATCGAGATTGAGCTGGGCTCGCGGGAAGACCTTGCCGCAATATTGACAGGTAAAGGCGTCACGCATGTAGACGTTTTGCCGCGAGAAGCGCACCTGGGTTCGCGGCATGCGGTCATAGGCCTGCAGCACCACCACGCGTGGCACCTTGAGCACCATGCGCGGCGTGTGAATCACATCGTCATCGAGCTCGTGACCGAGTTCTGACCACGACGAGAAGTCGAAGGTACGAAACTCGGCGTCGAGGGCCCGAGCCGCACCGGAAAACAACAACCCGAAGGCCCGTGCCGCACGGGTGACGGCCACAGGCTGAAATGCTCGGTTGAGCACCAGCACGCGAACATCCATCGACGGCGACAACATCATCGACATGGTTGCTCCACACCTCAACTGCCATTGCAGAGCGTCACCGCTCGACAACGTTACCAAAACGGCGTGAGACCCTGAGTTGCAAAGCGGGCGCCGCCATAGTGCTGCCTCGATTGTACCATTCTCCCCGCGCGCGCGCCATTATCCCTGCAGCCATGCTCGCCACCCTCGCCACCCAATCCGCCCTCGTGGCCGTCATTGTCTGCGTGGCGTCGGCGGTGGCGCTCTTGTTGCGTTCCACCCAGGGGTCGACGGTCCGCTTCGCCTTCTTTGCGCTGTCGATGGGGGCGTTTCACGCATCGTATCTGGGTCAGGGGGTCGTGGACGACGTCGACGCCTTCGTCTCGATCCGCGTCATCATGGCCGCAGTCGCCGTCCTCGCCGCGGACCTTTTCTTCGCCGGCATTTTGGGCGACGTGTCGGCAGGGTCCAGACGACAACGTCGTCGCACCCTGTTCATCGTCGTCGCCGTTGCCCTCATCGCGCTGACCCCCGCCCTCGAATTCACAGGGGTCACGGCCGGCATCGCCGTCGTGCTGCTGATGGTGGTGCTGGTGCGCCTGTGGCGTGTTTTGGAGGTGGCTCGCGATATCGAATCCAACGCCGAGCGCACGCGCCTGCGCACACTGGCCTGGGCGGGGGTCATCGCCGCCGTCTTCGCTGGCCTCGACGTCCTTGCCCTGGGCGGCGTGCCGGTGCCGGCGGTGGGTGGGCTGGTGATGGCCCTCTATGTGTACTTCCTGTCGCAGGCCATCTTGTTGTCGCGCCTGCTGGACTTGCATGAATTGCTCGGCAAGGTGCTCGTATTTGGTTCGTTGGCCTTGATCCTTGCTGTCGTCTACGGATTTCTGTTTTTGTGGGTCGGCGACCGTCGCGGCTTTTTCTTGTCCAACACGCTCGTCGCGTCTTCGTTGATCCTGATTCTTTTCGAACCCGTGAAGACTCGACTGGAGGAGACCGCCACCCGGGTCTTCTTTCGCGAGCAACTCACGTTCAGCCGTGGCCTGCGTCGGTTGGTGTCGCGATTGATGACAACCATCGAGCTGCCGCGGGCCTTCGCTGCCGTCCTCGACGAGATCTATGAAGCGAAGCGGGCCACCCACGCCAGCGTGTTCCTGCTCGATCAACGGGGCCTGGCGTTCACGCTGACGGCATTTCGCGGCAAGGAACCTGTGCGGGGCCTTGATGGCAGTACGCATCCGGCGCTGGTGGCCAACTTGTTGAAGACGAGCACTCCGCTGCTGCGGGAGGCAATGGCTCGTCGCCTCGGTCGCGGCGACGACCGCGCCTTGTCGACGGGAGACGCGGCTCCCAAACCTGCCGATTCCGCCGCCCATGACGCGGCCTTGCTGGGCGGTATGGACGCCCTCAACGCGGACCTGGTGCTGCCGTTGCGGGTGCAGGGAAACGTGGTCGGCTTTTTGTGTCTGCGAGATGAGCGACTGCCGGACGCGTTTGCGTCCGACGAAATCGCAGCACTGCTGGCCGTGTGCGACCAACTCGCCATCAACGTTGAAAACTCACGTCTCTTTGGTGTGTTGCGAGAGCGAGACCGGTTGGCTGCCCTGGGCGAGATGTCGGCGGGCCTGGCCCACGAGATCAGAAATCCATTGGCGGCCATCAAGGGGGCTGCTCAGGAACTCGACCCATCGACCCTGAAGGGCGATGACCGGGAGTTGATGGAAGTCATCGTCGACGAGGTGAACCGTCTCAACGGCGTCGTCACTGAATTTCTCGATTATGCCCGGCCTTTCCGGGGGACGTTTGTGGCATTGAGTGTCAACGACGCTGTCCGTCGGACCGCGCAATTGATGCAGCATGATTTGGCCACCATGGATCTGGTCGTCGACCTCGACGACGACCTCCCGGATATCAGCGGTGATGCTGAACGGCTGCAGCAAGTGCTCATCAACCTGGTGTTGAATGCTGCCGATGCCATGGGACGACAGGGCAGGGTGCATCTGTCGACGCGCGTGGTCGAGAGCTTCAAAGATGCCGCTCTCCTTGGGCTCAAGGCCCCATCCCGTTCGGTGGAAATCGCCGTTCGTGACGAAGGGCCGGGTATTTCGCCGGCGGTGTTGAACCAGATTTTCATTCCGTTCTTCACCACCAAAGACCGGGGCACGGGGTTGGGCCTCGCCTTGTGCCAGCGCATCGTCCAGCACCACGGCGGCCAGTTGGAGGTGCGCTCGGTGGAGACGCCCGCCCGCGACCACGGTGCGACGTTCATCATCCGCTTGCCCGCCGTGCCGCGTCGCTCGGCGCCATCGCCCACCTGAAGGGCCATTTTCGAACGGCGGCCTGCGGGCGCTATCCCGTGTGACCGCCGACGTGCTAACGACGACAGCATGTCTGCTCGCGTACTCATTGCCGACGATGAAGCGTCTCTTCGCAAGGTGCTGTCCTCTGCCCTCAAGCGAGAGGGCTACGAGACCGTCGCTGTCAAAAATGGCGACGAGGCGCTCGAAGTTCTGGAGGCTTCGGTCCAGCCCGACACCGGCGAACCGTTCTCGCTGGTCATCTCTGATGTGCGGATGCCGGGCCTCGACGGCATGACGCTGCTGAGCCGCATCAAGCGGCGCTTCAAGGACCTGCCGGTGGTGATGCTCACCGCCCACGGCACCGTCGATCTCGCTGTGCAAGCCCTCAAGCAGGGGGCTTTCGATTTCATCACGAAGCCCTACGAGCGCGACGAGCTGCTGGCCGTCGTCAGAAAGGCCATCGCGCACCGCGATCGTGACGAGCGTGAGCCCACGTTGAATGGTTCGTCGGATGATGAGCGTACCCTGGTGGGAACCTCGCCGCGGATCCAGAGGGTTATCGACGTCATCGAGAAAGTGGCGGATTCGCCTTCGACGGTGCTCGTCACGGGCGAGAGCGGCACGGGCAAGGAGTTGGTGGCGCTGGCTTTGCACCGAAAGAGCTCCCGGCGAGATAAGCCCTTCATCCGCATCAACGCCGCCGCCATTCCCCCCGGGCTCATTGAGGCTGAGCTCTTTGGTCATGAAAAGGGAGCGTTCACCGGCGCGGTGACGTCAAAGCCGGGGCGCTTTGAACTTGCCGACGGCGGCACGCTCTTCCTGGACGAGATTGGCGAATTGCCGGTCGACATGCAGGTCAAGCTGTTGCGGGTGCTGCAGGAGCAGACCTTCGAGCGGGTGGGCGGTATAAAGACACTGCACGTCGACATTCGTCTGATCGCCGCCACCAACCGCGACCTCAAGAAAGCCATCGCCGAGGGGAGTTTCCGCGAAGACTTGTATTGGCGACTCAATGTCATTCCCGTGGAGCTGCCGCCGCTGCGTGAGCGAGCCGAGGATGTCCCGCTGCTCGTCGAGGAATTTCGCAAGAAGCTGAATCGACGCCTCAACAAGGAGGTTGAGAGCTTCTCCCCCGAGGCCATTGCGATGCTGCAGCGCTACGGGTGGCCCGGCAACATCCGCGAGTTGGAAAATATCGTTGAGCGCACCCTGTTGTTTTGCGCCAAGCCGGCCGTCGATGTTGATGACCTTCCGCCCGAGTTGGTGGCCAAGGTCGGCCTGTTGAGCGGCACCGTGGACCCCGTCCGCAATGAACACGACAGCAAGTCGCCCGCGATGGGTGATGTCGTCGCTGACAAGGTGCGGGAATTGGCTCTGGCTGAGGGTGGGTCCATGAAGGACATCGTTCGTCAGGCCACCGCCGAGCTGGAGCGGGACTTGATTGCCCGGGCCCTCGACGAGACGCAGGGCAATGTCACGCACGCTGCCCGCCGACTCAAGATTTCTCGCAAAAGCCTGCAAATCAAGATGAAGGAACTCGGCTTGCGCGAAGTCAAGGACGACGGTGAGGATGGCCGTGGCGGCGAGGACGACGTGAGCGAGCCGGTGGTGGCTGACGGCGCCGGCGTCAGCGGTCGGACCGCTTCGGGCACTGTCGCTTGACCTCGACGGCTGGGCCTCCGTAACGTGCCCGCATGCGTCTTACGACCCTCGTCGCGTTTGTCGGTGGTGCCCTGTCGGTGGTGGTCTCGGTGCCGGCCGCTGCCGCCACCATCACCGACGTCGCCGACGCTGCTGACGCCGACGACCCCATCGACGTCAACCTTGGGGTCGTGTTCGAACTGGTGCGGCACACGGGCCTCATCACCCGTGAAAACACCCAGCCCCCGCCGGACGATCCATCGGGAAAGTTGCGCAGCGCCAACGTCAAGGAGCTGGAGTGGGAGCGCTTGAAGATGCGCCTGCGTCCACGGCTGGAGGTCGGTATTTTCCGCGATTTGTCGCTGTTTACCGAGTGGCCTGTGGTGCTCTACGACGCGCAGACGACCCGTTTCGCCGAGGGCACCAGCAGCGGCAACAGCACGATCGTCCGCGACCTCGCCCCCAATGCCGTACCGGTGGTCGACGGCTGGGAACAGACGGAAGGGTCGGGCAACGCGCTCCCGGAGATCAGCGCTGATGGGAAGTACGGCTTTCCGGGCAGGCCCTACAACGCCTGGGGCGTCAACCAAGACGGCAGCTTTGCTGGCTACCGCGCCGGCCTCGACAATCCGTCTTTCGGTCTTCGTTGGTCACCGCTGAACAACGAACGCGATGAAACCAAACCGACGGTGACGCTGCAGGGTGATTATACGGCGCCGTTTTTCACGCAGATGGATCCGACCGGCGATGTGATCAGCGATGCGGGCGCCCCCGGCCCTGTTGCCGACGGTCTGCACAAATTCCACTTCAGCACGGGCATGTCGAAGCGCTTCGCCATTTTGGATCCGTACTTCCAAGTCGACTACACGATCCCCTTCGTCGGCAACACCACGCAGCAGCTCATCGGTCATCAGCCGCGTCAGTTCGGTGGTTTTGTCGCCGGTGTCGAGATTGTTCCCTACGAAGACAAGAGCCTGAAGCAGCGGCTCTCGATGGAATTGTCAGGGTCGGCGACGTATTTCAGCGAGGGCCGGGATTACTCCGAGGTTGCCGATCTCTTCAAAGAAATGACCTACACCGACCAGTTCGTACGCCTGGGTGGGAAGGCTGGATTGCAATTCAAGACGTTGGATATCTTTTTCATCAACGTGCAGGGCCTGCTCAATTACGACACGGAGCATTTCCTCACGATTGAAGATTTCGGCAAAGACCTTGGCGACGCCAACGACGAAATCGACCTCGACAACGCGGCTGAGCGCAACCCGTTTTACAACCCGGCTCTCGATACGGTCGGTCGTCGCCTCCGTATTGAGCAATCCCTGCAAATGGGTTTCCTGGCGCATATTGGTTTGACCTTCTGAACCAGGTCAGCATCGCTGGCCGCCGTGGATTCGCCGCCCCATGTCGGGCGGCTTTTTCGTCGGTGCCCGCTGTTCAATCGTCAGAGCCGGGCTTGACCCGGGCCTGATGAGCCACTAAGCGGACCACAGTCCGATTCCGTGCATCCCGCCCGGACCAAGACCCCAGCCA
>CAJBHN010000555.1 GCA_903952805.1 uncultured Myxococcales bacterium
CGGTGCGCGTGGTGGTGGGGTCGGGGATCACGATTGCCCGCCTGCACATCGCCCGCCCCGACGACGACGGCGCGGCGCTCGACGACGGCGTGGTCGCCGAGGTGTTGGAGGCGGCGCTGCCGGCGGCGGTGCTGGTGGCTGAATATGCCCCGGGCGAGCTGGAGTTCATGTTTTGCGACCTGGCCTGGGGCGACGTCGAGGCCGCCTGTGAAGCGGTCCGGACGGGGCTGCAAGCGCGAGCACCATCGTGTCGGCTCAAGACGGGGGTGGCGGTGTTTCCCCGCGACGGACGGACCGCGTCGTCGTTGTTGAGCGCCGCCAACGCCCGGCTGACCCGGTCAGCAGCAGGCGAGGAGCCGGTCAACGACGTCGAAGCGGTGGTCAGCACGCTGGCCGACCACGACGGCGGCGGCGCTGCTTCGGGGGCGATGGACCGCTTGAAGCGGCTGGTGGAGCGGGTCGCCGACAGCGACATCTCCATCGTCATCCACGGCGAGACTGGCGTGGGCAAAGAGGTGTTGGCGCGAGAAGTTCATCGCTTGTCGCCACGCCGGGCCAAGCCCTTTGTGGGCCTCAACTGTGCGGCGCTGACCGAGACGCTGCTGGAGAGCGAGCTCTTTGGCCACGAGCGGGGCGCCTTCTCGGGTGCGGTGGCGACCAAGCCGGGGCTGTTTGAAGTGGCCGAGAAGGGGACGGTCTTTCTCGACGAGATCGGCGAGATGAGCCCGGCCATGCAGGCCAAGCTGCTGCGGGTGCTGGAGGAGCGCACCGTGTTGCGGGTGGGTGGTTTGTCGCCCCGACCCATCGACGTGCGCTTCCTGGCCGCCAGCCACAAGGACCTCGAGAGCGAGGTCGACGCCGGCCGCTTCCGTCAGGATTTGTACTTCCGCCTCAACGGCATCACCGTCGAGATCCCGCCCCTGCGCGAGCGGGGCTCAGAGCTCGAAGGCCTGTGCGCCACCTTCATCGCCGACGCCTGCCGCCGCAACAAGCGCACGACGGTGCCGCTGGTGTCGCGGGAGGCCATGGCGCTGCTGTCTCGCTACACGTGGCCGGGCAACATTCGCGAGCTGCGCAACATCATCGAACGCGCCGTGCTGTTGTCGTCGGGGACGCGCATCACGCCCGAGCACCTGCCCGCCGAGCGCCTCGTGCGCCACCGCCACGAGCCCGAGCGGGGCCAGCGCCACGAGGCCCACGCCCGCCCCCTGCCCGCGGCCCCCGCGAGCCCCATCAGGCCGCTGCGCACGCCTCCGCCCCCGCCCGACCACCGCGACAACCACCACCACCGACCGCTGGCCGACGACGACGACGACGACCCCGGCACCCGTCCGGCCATGCCCCGCTTCGTCCATCGTCGCGACGAGCTGCACGATGGCGGTGACGGACGCGACGACGACATGCTGCCGACGATGCCGGCGACGGCGTCCAGCAGGCTGCCGCGGGCCGATTCCCTGAAAGATGCCGTGTCGGACCTCGAGCGGCAGCGCATCACCGACGCCCTGCGCTCCTGCGGCGGCAACCAGACCAAGGCCGCCGAGCTGCTCGGGATTTCGCGCCGCACGCTGGTCAACCGCCTTGACCAATACGAGCTGCCCCGCCCCCGCAAATAGCGGCTGGTGGGTGGCGCCGGTGGGCCCGACGCCCACCTCCCGGGGGAACGGCTCAGTAGCAGCAGCGGTAGTTTGCCCGGCCGGTTACGCCATTGAACGGCCCAGTTGACATGTTGTCATTGGCACAACCACCGGGTTGATTTTCCTCGCTGGTCATAAAGAGGTCGTTGCCAACCAGGCCACCGAACCACATCGACACGCCACCGCCGCCGCTCACGCCAAGGCCGTCGTAGACGTCGAAGCCATTGCCGCACGCCTGCTGGACCTCTTCGTGGGTACACACGTGCGCCTTGTCATCGAACTTGCAGTTGCTGATGGCGCTGAAGCCACCTCCGGTGTTCATCATGGGGCCTGCGAACTTCATGTTCGTCGAAATGCACAGGCGACCGCCTTCGATCGCCGTGAAATTGGCACGACAGACAGCCGAGACGCTGCCGGTGACGACGAGGTTGCCGGTGACGACGAGGTTGCCCGTCACATTGAGGTCGTCGTTCACCCTGACGACACCCGTCCCCTTGCCTTCGAGATTCAGGGGCTCGTTGGCATTCGAACCGATCGCCCGGACGGTGTTGAAGCCAATGCCAACGCCAGAAGCCTGATTTGCAGACTTGAATTCGGCGATGTTCGTGGAGCCGGTGTCGTCTGGACTGTTCACCTTCACCGTGCCGTTGGTGACGATCACGTTGCCGCTGACGGCCGCCGATGTCGCCGTCAGCGCGCCCGCGCTCAACGCCCCGGTCACCGCGAAGTCACCGCCGCCGCTGGTCGCCGCCGACACGACCGGCGTCACCCGCTGCTTGCCGAGCAGAACGCGGGTTCCCCCTGCGCGGGCCACGCGCACCTCCAAGTGCACGTCCTGGCCCTTCACGCACGATTCCTTGGGAGGGGGGATGACAATCGACACCGCGAATTCGCCGTTGGTGACCGGAATGTTGGTGAGCGTGAAGCGGCAGTCGACCGGCGTGGTCGGCACCGGCTGCAACGCAGCGGGGGCCACGCCGAACTCGAAGTCGACCAGGCCGGTGACGAGGGC
>CAJBHN010000556.1 GCA_903952805.1 uncultured Myxococcales bacterium
CGGCGCGAGATGTAGCGGCCGGCTTCGGCGGGGTCGACGTCGACAGCGACGCCACCGTCGGGGATGGCCACGCCAGCCGACCACACGATGCCCTGGCCCACCACGCGCCGCTGGGTGAGCGCGTGTGGGGTCTCGGCGCTGTCGAGCCAGTTGCCGTACCAGTGGCCCCCGGAGAACGCGAAGCTGCGACCTCCGGCAGGGCGCTCGAAGGCCCACGCCATCACCTCGCTGCGGCCGGGGTGTGCGGCGGCGTCGACGCCGCGGCGCAGCCCGTCGTCGGGGGTGGCCTGCACGATCGCTGTGACGCCGCCGATGACGAAGCGCATGTTGAAGTACCACTCGTCGTCGATGACGAAGGCCGGGACGCCGCGCCTGACCTCGTGGCCCGACACGTCGTCGACGTGAGCCGTCCACATGGGGTTCACCGAGAAGCCCGGCTCGTAGACGCCGCCGAGCCAGGTCAAGGCCTGCGCTTGCGTGCCCTGCGGGTACTCGATGGCGTAGTGCAGGTTCACGAAGCCCGCGCCGCGATCGATGTGCCGCTGGATGACGGCAGCGCGGTCGGCGTTGCCCAGCGGATGGGCGTCGCCGCCGTCGGTGTAGAACACGATGGCGGCGGCGGCGTCGAAGACGTCGTCGCGGCTTGGCCAGCCGTCGCGCACGATCACGGGCGTCACCCCGGGCGTCTGGCACAGGACCTGGGCGAGCAGCGCCACCACCGAGAAGAACACATGCTGGCCTTCGGGATGGTCGGCGCTCGCGGCTCCCGCCACGAGGACGATCTTGCGAGCAGCCGGGTCGTTCGGGTTGACCTCAAGGGGAACGACGCTCTGGTCGTAGAGATCCGCGGGCACGCTCCACGGCAGGCACACCACATCCCGGGCAAACGTCGTGGGCCCCTCGCCTTCGCCCTCGCCCTCGCCTTCGCCCTCGCCCTCGCCTTGACCTTCGCCCTCGCCTTCGCCTTCGCCTTCGCCCTCGCCTTCACCTTCGCCCTCGCCCTCGGCGGTGGGGACGTCGACCGGAGCCAATGCGGGGGTCGGCAGGGCGCACGACACGAGGGAAGCGAGCACGAGGACGACAACGTGAAAGTATTTCATCATTTGCTGATGACGCGCCGCGTTGCGCCATCTATCGGGCGCTTGACCGATGCCGGCTCCGGCAAAGGCCACACATCGCTCCGCGACCATCAACGCCAAGAACGCGGGGAAATCAGGAGCGCTTCTTGGTCTGGTCGACGGTCTGGTCGACGGTCTGGTCGACGGTCTGCTCGACGGCGAAGAGTTCCCGGTGGGCGCCTTCGACGGCGACGGGCTCGACGACCCACAGGGAGCCCTGGCGGTAGACGAGCTGGGCGCGCTCGCCGGCCTTGAGGGTGCCGGTGGTGCAGCGGGCCTGCCAGGTGGTGCCTTGAAAGCGGATGCGGCCAATGTCGTTTTCTTCGGAGACGTCTTCGACGACCTCGACGACTTCGCCCATGGAGTCGCGGTCTTCGTCGACGTCGGTGCGGTCTTTGTGGGATTGGGCCTTGCCCGCGAGCTTTTGGATCATGGGCCGAAACGGCAGCACGAGGGCGACGGAGGTGACGGCCCAGACGAAGAGGGTGGCGGGCAGGCTGTCGACGAGGCCGATGGCGTGCAGACCGCCGGTGACGATGGCGGCCACGCCGAAGAAGCCGGCCACGAGGGATGGGACAACGACCTCGCTGGCGAGGAGCGCAATCCCGCCGATGACAAAGGCGATGGTGATGGGGTCCATGGTGCTCAGTCTCGTGACTGGCCACGCGGCGTCAAGCGATGACTCGTTGCTGGTGTTGGTCGCCATGTGAGCGCAACGATGTCGCGCGATTGGCACGCAACCGTGCCCAATCCGTCAAGTGGGGGATGCCAGGGTGCCTTTCGCTTCCCGGCAATCAGCGCATGGTCCGGGAGATCGCGCAGGAGCTTCCATGGTTGCTGGTCTCGCGACAGTGCTCGGTGTGTGGATGTCGGCGACTGCGCCGACGTCGGTCCTCGTGTCAGAGGTGGCCTACGACATCGTGGGCAGCGAACCCGACGGCGAATGGGTTGAGCTGATCAACCTGGCCGATGCGCCGGTGCTGCTCGACGAGCTGCGCCTGGCCGACGAGGAGTCCCTGGGCGGCAGCGAGGCTGTGCTCGCCTTCCCGCCGGGCACGACGCTGGGGCCCTGGCAGGTCGTCGTCGTCGCCGTCAGCGCCGCCGCCTTCGACATCGCCCACGGTGCCCTGCCCGACTTCGAGATCAAGTCCACCGTCGCCACGGTGGCCCACTTGACTGCCGATCGCAGCCTGGGCGGCAGCCAGTTCCAGCTCGCCAACAGCACCGACGAGGTCTTGCTGCTCGACAGCGCCGGCCTCCTCATCGACGGCGTCAGCTGGGGTCGCACCGCCCCCATGCCGGGCGTCGCCAATGCCGCCACCACGACCGAGGGCAAGACGCTCGTGCGCACGTTTGACGTCGGTGGCCCGCCCCGCCCGTGGGGCGTCGGCACCGCCAGTCCCTGGGACGCGCCGGTCATCGGCCTCAACGCCGCCAACCCGGGCCAGACCGGCGACGGCGGCAGCGGCACCACCGATCCCCCCGTCGACCCCGACCCCGTCGACCCCGACCCCGTCGACCCCGTGGACCCCGTGGACCCCGACCCCGTCGACCCCGCCCCTGTCGACCCCGACCCCGTCGACCCCGTGGACCCCGACCCCGTCGACCCCGTCGAGCCCGAGCCTGTTCCGCTGGAGAGCGACAGTGGCACCGGTATCGACCTCGGCGCTGGCCGCGGCGGGTACTCAGGTCCCATCACCCCCGAAGCCGACGGAGGTTGCACGTCGATGTCGTTGTCGTCGGCATCGACGTCGCTGCTGCCGCTGGCGTTGCTGGCGCTTCGTCGTCGTCGACGTCACTGATTGCAGTCACTGATTGCGGTCACCGTTGGCGTCAGTGCACCTGCTCGGCGAAGCGAGCGACGATGGCACCGGCGTCGCCGTCATCACCGGCATCGATGAGGGCCTGCACGAGAGGCAACGCGGTGTGCTCAAGATCAACGTGGACGAAGACCCATGTCAGTGACGGTTTCGCCGCCCGGCAGCGCTTGATGGTCAAGCGGTCGGCGTGGGTATCGCCCACCAGCACGACCGCACCATAATCGACATCGTCGTCGAGGAGGCGCAGCAGCGCGCGGGGGTCGGGCTTTTTCGCCGCCTCGGCGGTGGTGGCCTTGGCGAAACAATAGCCCAGGCGCTGCTCTGCCTTCGACAGCTCCCATTGGTCGCGGCCGGTGCAGGCAACGACCTCGAGACCGGCGATGCCCGACAGCAGGTCGAGGTGGGCACCGTCGATGATGGCCTGCTCCTGCTGCCACAAGCCGCCGCGGCCGTCGGTGCCGCGGTAGCGGGCGATACAGCGCTCGGCGAGGTCACCGGGGTCGTTGCAGCACCACAGCAGCACGACGTGGAGGGTGTCGCAGCGCTCGACGATCTTCGGCATGCCGGCCTCACGCCACGCAGA
>CAJBHN010000557.1 GCA_903952805.1 uncultured Myxococcales bacterium
CCACGCCGACACGAAGTTGATGGGCGGTCAGTGCCATCAACGCACACGAGCCAGCCCCCCGAGTCGAGCGGCAGTTTTCCAACGCCGGTGCCGTCGTGGCGACCAGGCCGCGGCGGGTGTCGTCATTGAAGCTGCCCAGGTGACGCCCGAGGATCCCCATCACCACCGCTGCCCGCATGTCGCCTGGCGCTGCTGTTACGAAGGACGGGCAATAGCCCGCAATGTCGATGTAGTTGCGGAGGGCGTCAGCGCGGAGGCACCGAAGGAGCATGCCTTCGTTCGTCTCGTCGTCCGCCGGTATGTCGTCGCCGCGAGCGAACGCCTGTTGTGAGGCAGTACCCAGCAGGGGCGATGGTGCGGCCAGCGACTGCGCTGGCGGCAGCTGTGGGACGCGCATGGCGAGGAGGTCGGCAATGCTTGGCAGCCGGTCGTGGGCGTCGCTGCCGTCGAGACTGGCGTGAAGGGCATCGCGGGAAAGTCCGTCCCGGCGCCCTGTACAGCTGCTGCCAGTCACGACGACGGCCAACGAAAGCATGGCGGCGATAATGGGGGGGCCGCTCATGGGCTGTCTCCAACGGGGATGATGCGGATTTTTCGTTTCATGAAACGGTCGGCCGTGATGGCCGCATCACGGAATGCGGCGTAATCGGTCATCGGAATTCGGCGGGACAGCAACGCGGTGTCTTCGTCGACGGTAAACCCATCGGCGGTTGGTACGACCGTCTGAATGAATCTGATGTGGGCATTCTCCACCCGCCCGCCTCGAGGAAGGTCCTGGACGCGCATGCCCGGCGGGAGCACGTAGTGCATCACGTTGCGGGTTCGCCATGGATGGTCGACGAAGAGTTCGAACCGTCGGGATGACGTCTCGGCATAATTTCCCGTCAAGTCGTGCGGATACAACGACAGCGGCATCACCAGACTGCCATCGTTGTCGACGACGGCGCGCTTTGGCAGGATCGCCTCGAAACGGTAGCCGACCTCGATGGCCCCGAGCGACAGGTCCATCACATCGATTTTGGTGACCTGCGTCCCGGGGATGGATGATGCCAGTTCCCGCTCCAGGGTTTGCCGCTGGCTGGCGTTGTCCTCAAAGCGCTGACGCTCACGGCTGTTGTGACTGCCATGAAAGCGCTCCTCGCCGGTGACGACGAGAGACCCGTCGGTCTGCAGTCGCAACGTGTACAGCGAGGTGTTGATGTTGTCGTCGGCGGGAGCCACCGGGATGGTGACCAATCGGGTGCTGGTGCCGTCCACGATGAGCGCGAGGGCGCCCTGGTCCATCGGCGGGATTTCCAGCAACCCCGACCGTTCGGCGGTGCCGTCGAGGAAGAGATTAAGCGGCTTGACCCAGGCGATCGCATGATTGAACGCCCACATCGATGGTGGGTCGGCGGCGGCGTTGCCGAGCTGAATGGTGCGCACCAGTGCGACGTGGGCTTCAATGCCTGCTTCTCTCAGCAGCGCCACCAGCAACGACGCCTTGTCTTTGCAGTCGCCAAATCGTCGTCGATAGACTTCGGCAACGGGATAGGGTTTCCAGCCATGGATGCCGAGTTCAATGCCCACGTATCGAGTCGACGTGACGACATGTTCGTATATTCGACGAACGAGGTCTTGTTCGTCTTTCGCCTCGGCTTTCAGGTCTCTGACCAGTTGCCGCAATTCATCATTCAGGTGCAACTGGTCGGCGATCAATGCTTCGTACCACCGACCAAGCGCACCCCAGTCGCCGTAGGTTGAAACCGAAATATAGCGGGCCAATTCCAGCCAGGGCGGCATGCCAGTTTCACCGATCAGTGCGTCAAGGTCCTTGTCCACAAATGTGTGGCGGGTGACGTCGCCGTCGGTGGTGATGACAGCAGGCGGTCCCCCTCGCCCACCCACAAACAGGGGCCTTGTGCTTGGGCCCTCAATGACCATTTGGAAGTGCCGCACGGGCAGGGGTCCTTGGAGGACCTCAAGGGCGCCGAAAAAGTCGCCGAACAGGTTCTGCAGGCCGACGGTCTCCCGTCGAATGCGAAGATGCAGTACGTCGCCATCGACGACGTTGGCAAACAGCGCGGTTTTGGTGCGTGCATCCGAGTACGCGCCATTTTCCTTGCCGTCTTGTCCCTGGTCGGTGATGCGTTGGGGGGCCTCGCGTCGCCCGTCAAGACCGATGCGCTCGGCCGCCAAGACCTCGAGTTGTTCGCGGCCGCCGGAATAGCCCCACGACCAGGCGCGCAGCTGCGGTGCCTTTCTGGCGTCGACGATGACGATGACGATGTCTTCGACGTGTTGCAGATTGCCATTGTCGAAGAAACGGGTCGCTATCGCCTTGCGGTGGATGAACGCTCCAGTTGAGGAGGCGTCCTTGGGCGGTGGGGCGCGGGCTGCCTCAATGTCGACGGGGCCGAAGGGTGGCAAGAGTCGGTCGACCAGGTCGTCGCCGGCATCCTGCAAGGCCCGCAAGGTGCGCTGCAGGTCGCCGTCGTCAGGCGTGAGGTGGTGAGCGGTTTGCAGGTGGCTCACTGCTCGAGGTCGGTCGTTGCCAAGCAAGGCCATGGTCGCAGCGAGGCGCCACGGTTCGGGTCTCTCAGGATAGCGCCGCTGGCGTTCAGCGACGACGGCCTCTGCCTGGTCAAGGGCCCCGGAATCCCGCAGCAGCAGGGCCAGACGTTCAGCGACGCCATGGCTTCGGGGTGACAGGCTCAGCCGGGTCCCAAGCAGCGCCAAAAGGTGCGGCAGAGCGGATGGGTCGACAGCGAGGCGGGCATCCAGCAACGACGCCTCCCTGACGGCGGTCCGTTCTGCATTCCCCGAACGGCGGGCGAGGGCAAGAGCGCCATCCAGGTCGCCCCGATCGTCGAGGACATCGGCAGCGAGTTCGAGCAGCGCACGATGGCGGCTGGTCCGGCTTCGCTCGATAATCTCTCGGTCAACGATGCTGCCAAGCACCCCGCGACGTCGTTCAAAAGCCAGTGATTCCGTAACGAGGTCCATGCGCTCCGGTGCAAGGGCGACGGCTTGTCGCCACAACACGCTGGCAGCGATCGGATCGCCTTGGTGCTCGCGCAGCTTCGCCATGCCAGCGCCGACTGAGGCCGTGGCGCTTGGCGTCGTAGCGAGCTTCATCGCTTCTGTGAGGTGCTGAAGCGCCTTCGACGGATCGATTGGAAGCGCGTCAGCTGCCAACGCTGCCAGGGCCAGGGCCCTGTCATCACCTGTCGCCGCGTCGACCCAGGTCTGAATTGTTCGTGTGAGCGCGGTGGGGCGTGCTCGCACGTCAAAGCCTCGACCGTGGCGCAAGAGGGAGACGACCGACCGTGCTTCCGTCGTGCCCGGTCGCCCGAGCGCGGCGTCGTCAAAAGTGAGCGACACCAATTGGGGGACCCCTGCGGGCATGGGCGGAGCCGGCACGGTCGCTGCCGCCACCATGTCCCGCTCAGTTGCCGACCACGTGACGCCGTCGATTCTGGACCCATCGGGTGCCGTCAGCCTCAGGTCGAGGATGCCCCCACTGCCCAGCATCGACAGTTCGAAAACCAGCATCGTGCGGCCACGAGGCAGAGCCACGAGTGCAGCATCCTGATCGAAGCCGGCGACATGATCTTCGTCGTGGCTCAGGACCAGGCGTCGGTCGCTTCCCTGCCACACCATGATTGGGCCGCTGCTGGCGATGCGCAGGGCCGCGATCGTCCCACGCTTCATCGTGACGGTGACGGCGCAGCGAGCGCGGACCTCGGTGCCAGCGACGAAGCGACCACCGACGTCAAAGCCGCCACGAGGTTCGCGGTCGACCAGCGTCCAGCGAACAGGTCGGTCAAGCCCCATCAAGGGCATGCTGATGGTGGCGTCGACGTCGTCCGCAGACGTCGGCTCGCCCAAAGCCCGGCCGCCGGTGTTTGCGAACGGGCCGACACAACGGATTTCACGGGGAGAGCCCAGCGCGTCGGCGTCGGCGCCGGCCAAAGCCAGCAGGCCAGCATCCATCCGCTCTTGGAGCCGGACCCGACGAGCGAGATCGCGCACCAGCGGGTGACGCGAAGAGCTCAGCAGCGTCCCCAGGACGTGGTCGACGCTGCTGCCATCGTCATCGGCCTGCCGCGCCTGTTCCAGCGCTTGGACCGCGGCCCCTGCAGCGCTCCTGACATCGCCGCCGGTCAATGCCTCTTCGATGGGGGACGTGGCCGCCAGACTCAAGGCGCCGAGCAAGATTGACAGCATGACCGCGGTCATAGCAGAGGAGCCACCGTGCCGCTGACGGCGACGTTCACGATGGGGTTGCGCTGGGCGTCTCGCTCGTGGAGGATCCGCCTGGGCGCGTAGCTCAGCGGTAGAGCAAGTCCCTTACAAGGACAAGGTCGCAGGTTCGATCCCTGTCGCGCCCACCATTTCATCATCCGGTCGCCATGATCCGCCGCCGGAGGCGCTGGCGGCATGTTGGCGGGTCGCTTGTGTCTACGTGAAACGACGCGAGGCGGTTTTGCGCGGACCCTGCTAAGGTGCGCCGCATGTACCGTGTGAGCGCAGCGTTCGCCGCCTTATCGTTTCTCCTGTTGGTCTCCTTCATGGCGCA
>CAJBHN010000558.1 GCA_903952805.1 uncultured Myxococcales bacterium
CTGTGGGGCTGGCAACGACACCTGCAGCAGGGCGACACGGCTGGCGCGTTGCGAGATCTCGTCAACCACGATGCCGAGACTGACGCCGGCGGCGACCAGCTCAGCGACGATGACGCCGGAAACGATGACGACAAAGTCGACGTCACGACCTCGGCCCCGGTGCTCGACTTCCTGGAAATCCACCGCCCCGCCCAGGCCAAGGCTTCGGTGACTCGTGCCCTCCGTCGACACCCCCATGACGTTGAGTTGGCTGTGCGAGCGATCAGACTGAGCGGGGACGTGCACCTGGCCGAGGCTTTGGTGGCTCGCACTGCGACGTTGCGCGGCGTCCTCCTCGCTGAATCCATGGGCGTATCCCCCCCTTGGGCCGCCGCATTGCAGGAGGGTGACGCCGTGATTGAAGCCCGACATCGGGCGCAGCCATCGTTTCCCACCGCCTCCCTCGTCGCCCTGCATTTCAACAGCGAGCGCCACTTCGCCGCCGACGGGAGCGCCTTGCTGCTGCGACATTGGATCTTCGAAGCCCGCAGCAAGGATGCCCTCGATGCCCTTGGCGAACTGCGGCGTGGCGATGGAGAGGCTCTCGTCAGGCTGCGCGTGGTCAAACCTGATGGAAGAATCCTTGAGCCAGAACATCACGCCGAGGTGGAAGACATCTCATTGACAGGACTGGGTCCGGGCGACCTCGTGGAGTGGCTCTCTGTCGCCGAAGACGACGCTGCGCGCGATGGCACGTTCTGGGAGTCGGTCTCGTTGCAGGGAACAACGCCATTCGTCCTGCGTCGACATGTGGTGACCTGGCCAACAGCGCTTGAAGCTTCACGCACGATTATCCCCATTGCCGAAAACGGGGCTGCACCCGGCGTGCAGGCACCCGCGGGCGATCGCATCACGCTGACATTCGTCGCCCATGACGTGGCCGCACTGAAGAACGAGCCCCACAGCGTCGCGGCCATCGACGACGAACCACAGGTCGGGGTCATCGTCGACGCCGACCCCGACTTGTACCGCCGCATGCGCGCAGCGCCGTGGCGCCCTCATTCGATTGACCCGTGGCTGCACGTCGCCGCAAACGCCATCGCAGGCCATGGCGACCGGGCGCTGCGCCTGGGGCGCTTGTTTCGATTCGTGACCACTCGCATCGTCGAAGCCTCGTCGCCAGCCGACCCGACGTCGACACTGGCCACCGGGCGTGGACGACGTCTCCCGCTGCTGTGGACGCTCCTGCGCGCCAACGACATCCCTGTCCGCCCCCTGGCCGTGCACACCGACCTGGAACCCAGCCTCAAAGTGCCGTCGGAGAGCGGCTTCAGCATTGTCGTGCTGGCGATCGAGTTGGAAGGACGCCGTTCGATCGCCGCATCATTCGACGACGGCCTCCTGCTTGATCGCCTTCCTCAGTCTTTGCGCGGAGCTCAGACCATCGACCTCGAAAATGGCGTCGTGGGCACGCTTTCCGACGAGGCCATCGACCCATCAGGGTTCGAGATTCAGCTCGACCTGAGCCTGGGGGACGACGCATCCCTCACGGGTGTCGTGGCTGTACGCCTGCCGGCGGCGTTCGCCGGCGCCCTGCGCCCGACGGTGCTGGCCGCCACGCCATCGCAGTTGGCAAACTTTATCGAGACGATCTGTGCGGCGAGCTTCCCCGGCGCCTCGGCCAGCAACATCACGACACCGGGGCTCGACAGCGCTGGCGGTCCCCTGGCCTTTCTCGCCGATCTGCGCATTCCCGTCGACGCCGGCGGCCAGATCCGCTTCGAGCACCTCTTCGCGGAAGGCGCCGCCTCGTCCCTCCGCATGGCTCCGCCGCTTCAATCCTACACCCAGGTGGCAGAGCGCCACCGAACGCTTCTGGTTGCCCCGTGGCAGGAACACATCGAAGTCGTGCTTCGGCTGCCATCAACCGCCAGCGTCGTTGA
>CAJBHN010000559.1 GCA_903952805.1 uncultured Myxococcales bacterium
CGACGCCGAGGTGCTCGACACGATCAATCACCTGCTCGGCGAACTGGCCAACGCCACCCAGGCGCAGGGCGGCGTGCGCGTGCTGCGCGGTCACCTCGATGGCGTTGGCAACATGCACGGAGGCCGTGACCTCAGGCTGGTCGAAATCGACGATGCCGGAGCCGCCACCGTGGTCATGACGCGGACCTACGACGCCAGCGAGTTGCGTTGGTTGCTGTTTACGCCCCAGCTGTTTGCGGCCCTCAACGAGACCGCCGCCGACGAGGCCGTGCAGGGGCAGCGCCTGACTATTGCGTTGCAGGGCACGGCACGCTTCGACATCGACATGAAGAAGGCCGTCATCACCTTCAGCGGCCCCGGGCGGGAGCCCCAGTCCTGGCGCTTCGAGTTGCTTGGGTCCTGGCTGGAGGAGTCACGTCGCTTTCTGTGGGGCTGGGGCAACGACCAGGTTGATCAGGCGCTGACCCGGCGCACTGACGCGGTGCGTCAATCGTCGACGGGGCCGGGGCTCCGCGCCTTGAGCGAAGCCCAGCTCGGAGGGCCCGAGGCCATGTTCTCCAGGCTGGTGCGGTCGGTTGCGGTGCGGATCGGTGCCACCGGCGTCTACCGCGCGCCCTTTGCCGCCCAAAACGGCAAGGGCGCCATGTTTCTGGCGCTGTTTCCTGCGTGACGGTCGTGCCGACGGGACAGCTGTGGAGGCGGCGCCGATACTCCTCGGGTATCGTCCCGTTACCGATCCCCTGCGGGAATCCTGGAGTCGTCATGGGTCATCGCCTTTCTGTGGTCTGTCTTGTGGCTGCCGCGCTGGCTTCCGCGCTGGCTTCGGGGTGCTTTGAACAAGCGCCACCGCCCAAGCCCGTCGTGGTCGCTCGTGGCAGCATCAGCGGCCGCATCTTGGTGGATTCCGTCGCCGGCGCCTCCGCCGGCCTCGCCGCCGGCCTCGCCGCCGCCGACAATGACGCCGCTCGCGCCGTCGCCGCTGCCGACCACGGTGAGCCCCAGGCCGTGGCGGGCGCTGGTCGGTCATTGAGCGATGTTGGCGTGCTGCTCCGCCATCGACCCGACCTTGCCCCCACCTTTCGCGAGGGCGACGCCGTCGTCCAGTTCAAGCGCGGTGCCTACGACCGGGCCAGCCTGCTCAGCGCCCTGCATCGCCTGCAGCGCCAGGCGGCTCCCGACGCCGGCCTCGCGAAGGTCTCCTTCACCGTCAACTGGTGCGCGATGCGCATGTTCTGCCTGGTGAAGCTCACCGATGGCACCGGCTACCTCGACAACGACACCACCGCCCGGGTGGTGGCTTCCTTGCACAAGGCGCGACCGCGCGACGTCGTCCAGGTCATGCGCAACGACGTCTACCAGGGCTTTCGCACACCCAATGACCAGTTCTTTCCCCAGCAGTGGCACTACCCGCTGATGAACCTGCCCGCCGCCTGGGAACTCTCCATCGGCGATCCAAACCTCGTCGTCGCCGTCATCGACTCCGGTGTCGTCCACGACAATCCCGACCTGCGCGAGCGCCTCGCACGCGACCCTGCCAATCCCGACCGCTTCATCGAGGCTGATTTTGTCGACGTGGCGTTCTCCCTCGACGGCGATGGACCCGACTTCAGCGCTGAAGATCCGGGCGACAACCTGTTTGGCAACCTCGAAGGCCAAGACAGCTTCCACGGCACCCACGTCGCCGGCACCATTGGCGCCGTCACCAACAACCGTCGTGGCGTCGCAGGCGTCATGTGGGAAGGCCAGATTCTCCCCGTGCGCGTCTTGGGCGAACGTCTGCAGGGCAGCGTCTCGGACATCCTCGCTGGCGTCATCTGGGCCATCGGCGGTGACTTCGACGGCTTCCCCGACAATCAACGCAAAGCGCGGGTGGTCAACATGTCGCTGGGCGGCTTGACCACCGACACCGCCCAGAGATTGTGGGAAGACGTCTTCGACACCATCTTCGAAGACCCCGAGAATCGCTTCGACGACCCGGTCTTTGTCGCCGCCGCTGGCAACTCCGCCATCGACGCCCGGGATGTCGTGCCCGCCAATATTCCGCGCATCATCACCGTCGGCGCGGCCCGTCTTGATGGTCAGCGGGCCAACTATTCCAACTTTGGCCCAGCCATCGATTTCCTTGCTCCCGGCGGCCAAGTCGACCTCGACCTC
>CAJBHN010000560.1 GCA_903952805.1 uncultured Myxococcales bacterium
CCGCGACCCATCGGGCCCAGCTGCGCTCGGACTTGAAAATCGCGATGGACACCCTCGGCACGCTGCCGCCGGCGCTGACGTTCTTTGGCGGCGCCCGCATCACGAGGGACGACCCGTACTACGCCATCTCCCAGGACATCGGCCGCCTCCTCGCCGACAGGGGGGTGCCGCCGCGGACGGGGGCGGGTCCCGGCATCATGCAGTCGGTGCCCGAGGGCTACGTCGCCCGCCGCACCCAGCTGGAGCTCGACGGCATTACGACCGGACCATCGCAGCAGCTGCGGGCCATCGAAGGCGTCGCCGCCGGCGCCTCCCTCGACGACACCCGTACCCAGGGCTTCAACATCAAGCTGCCCCACGAGCAGAAGTTGAACGCCGTCATCGAGGTCGCCAAGGAGATCCAGCTCTTTCCGTTTCGCAAGCTGGCCCTGTACGAAAACGCTCGCGGCGTCGTCACCTTCCCCGGCGGCTTTGGCACCCTCGACGAGCTGTTTGAGATCTGGAACCTCGCCGCCACCGGCAAGCTCACCGACCCGATTGCGGCCGTTGGCGTCGACTTCTGGTCGCCGATGCTCAAGGCGCTGCGCACCGTCGCCGTCGAGCAGCGTAGCCTGATCAGCGCCAAAGACGCCGACCGTCTCTTTGTCAGCGACGACCCCACCGCCCTGCTTGATCACATGCTGACGTCGACGACGACGCCCACGGGCTTTGAGTCCGAGCCCCGGCAGTTGACCGCGACCTTGCTCAAGGAGATCGACGTCGTCACCAAAGGGCTGCGCTCCCTGCGGACCGCGGTGGCCTTCATCGGCGGCGAAACCCTCAAGGCCGATGACCCAACCCTGAAGGTCGCGCGCGCATTGTCGACGCACATCGCCGGCCAGGGGGCCGCCGTTCGGGTCGGCGACCACGGCACCGCGGCCACCACCGTCCTCGACGCGGCCAGCAAGGCCGGCGCCTCTCGGCACCAGATGCAGGCCGTGTTGTGGGCCGCCGACGCCGGTTCCACGACCGGTTCCACGACCGGTTCCACGACCGGTTCCACGACTGGTTCCACGGGTGAGGCGACGACGACGACGACGACGACGACGCTCAGCGAGCGGATTCCGCACAAGGAGCTGCTGTTGCGCTCGGCCGAGGCCTACGTGGTGCTGCCGTCGGGGCTCAAGGGCCTTGATGAATTCGCGACGGTGCTGTGTCAGATCCAAAACGACAAGCTGCCGATGCGGCCACTGATCCTCGTCGGCAGCGACTATTGGCAGCCGCTGCTTGATGCCTGGCGCACCAGCATGTTGTCGGGTGAGCGGCAGCTGATTTCGCCCGAAGACATGGACCTCGTGACCGTCGTCGACACCGTCGAACAGGCCACGGCGGCGCTGACCAATCTGCGCTGATGGCTTCGTGCGGTTCGTCGTCGACCGGGACGTCGAACCCCCGAGCTCACGCAGTGGGCGGACGTGTCGGTGGCCACACTGGTGAAGGGTCCGGCGGTGCCGGGTCGGAGGCTCCGCACCGCCAAGTCGGATTACCCTGATTATTCAGGGATTTGCGGTATCATCTCCGTCAAGCGCGTCCGCGAAGTGGCGGCCGTTGCCGTGCGGTGGGAAGAACCATCATGGACACCGGCCCCACCGACATCATCCGCCCCGAGGTCACCAAAGAGCTGCTGCGTCAGCTGCCCAAGACCGACCTGCATTGTCACCTCGACGGCAGCCTGCGGCTGAGCACCATCGTGGAACTCGCCCGCAAGCAGAAGGTCGAGCTGCCGTCGACGACAGAGGAGGGGCTCGCCAAGGCCATCCACAAGGGCGAGATCTGCCAGGACCTCGTCGAGTACCTGAAGGCGTTCGACATCACCTGTTCGGTCATGCAGACCGAAGAGGCGCTGGAGCGCACCGCCTACGAGCTGGCCGAAGACGCCGCCCGCGAGAACGTGTGGCACCTCGAGGTGCGCTACGCGCCGGTGCTGCACACCCGCCGTGGGCTGCCGCTGGCCCGCATCAACGACGCCGTGTTGCATGGCCTCAAGCGCGCCGCCCGCGACTTCGACATGTCCACCGGCGTGATCCTGTGCGGCATCCGCAACATGGACCCGCGCGACAGCTATCGCCTCGCCGAACTCGCCGTCGCCTACAAGGGCCGCGGCGTCGTGGCCTTCGACCTCGCTGGCGGTGAGCGCGGCAACCCTGCCAAGGACCACGCCAAGGCCTTCACGCTCATTCGCGAAAACAACATGAACACCACCGTGCACGCCGGCGAGGCCTTCGGCCCGGCGAGCATCAAGCAGGCCCTGCACGATTGCGGTGCCCACCGCATCGGCCACGGCACGCGGCTGGCTGAAGACGGCGACCTTCTCGCCTACGTCACCGACCATCGCATTCCCCTCGAGGTCTGCCTGCTTTCCAACATCCAGACCAGCGTCATCGATGACCTGTCGCGGCACCCGCTGCGCCTGTACTTCGACCTCGGCGTGCGCGTCAGCTTGAACACCGACAACCGCCTCATCACCGACACCACCATCACCGACGAGCTGTGGCGGGCCCACGTCGACCTCGGCTTCACGCTCGAGGAGTTGAAGGTGTTGCTGGTCCAGGGCTTCAAAAGCGCGTTTCTGCCCTACCGCGAGAAGCGCACCTTGTTGCGCCGCGTCTCAGACACCCTGGCGCAGTTGACGGGCTCCCTGCCGCGGGGTTCGGTGCTGGCCCGCGAAGTCAGCACCGACGCCGACCATGGCCATGTCCGCGAAGCGCTGCAGCCCGCCTCGTTGTCAGACACCGACCGCGTGTAGCGCGGTCGCGCCGCGCCTCGAAAACAGACCCATCACCGCGCTTGCGTCACCCCTTCCACATGGCGATGCTGCCCGCGTGAACACGGACCCCAGCCAGCAGGCCTTCAACGATTGGGATCTCACCATCCTGTCGAACCTGCCCGTCCAGGTCCTGGCTGTGTCCGCGCTGGCGTTGGTCGTCGCCGTCGCCCTCTCCTGGCAGTCGACGCGTGGCGCGCCGACCACGACGAGAGTGTCGCTGCTGCTGCTGCGCATCGCGTTGGCGGTGGCCGTGTTCGTCGTGTTGTTGGAGCCCGGTCGCCGCCTGCTGGCGACGTCGAAGGACCCCAACCGCGTCGTCGTCGCCGTCGATACCTCCGCGAGCATGTCGGTTGGCGATGGCGCCGCCCAGCGCAGCCGTGTGGCCGCCCGCGCCGCCCTCGACGTCATTGCCGACCTCCAGACGCGCGACATGCCCCTGGTCCCCGAGGTCTGGGTCTTTGACCAGGGCTTCCGGGTCGCTTCCGTCGCCGAGCTTGAGGCCATGAAGGCCGGCACCGTGCCGGCGACGGGAACCGAGACCCGCTTGTCGCTGCCCATCCTGCGTGCCGACGACGCCGCTGCGGCCACTGGCAGCGCCGACGCCGCTGCGCGCGGTCTCCCTCTGGGCGCGGTCGTCATCATCTCCGACGGCGCCGACACCACCGGCCTCACCGAGGCGCTGAATACCGATTTGCGCGAGCGCATCGCCCAGCTCGGCAGCGGTGGCGGCACCCCAGGCACCAGCGCGCAGCAGGCGCCGGTGCATACCGTCGTCGTCGGCGCCGACGCCCGCTTCAGAGACGTGGTCCTCGAGCGTGCCATCGCTGACGAATTCGCCTTCGTGCGAAACCCCGTCACCGTCGAGGTCGTGATTCGCCAGCGGGGCTTTGGCGCCGCGTTGTTGCCGCTGACGTTGGCCGAAGATGGCGTCGTGGTGGCTCGCAGTGAGGTGACCTTGGGGGACGGTCCGGAGCAGCGGGTCACGTTCACGTTCACGCCCCAGCGGGCGGGCAAGCGTCTGTACACGGTGGCAGCACCCGTGCTCGACGGTGAGGCCATCGCCGAAAACAACCGCCTCGACTTCACCATCAAGCTGATTCGTGATCGCATTCGCGTGTTGCAGGTCGCTGGTCGCCCCTCGTGGGACGAGCGATTTGTGCGTCGGCTGCTGAAGGAAAATCCCTCGGTCGACCTCATCTCGTTTTTCATCCTCCGCAGTCCCAGCGACATCTCGGGGGCGCCCAACAGCGAGTTGTCGCTGATTCCGTTTCCCACCCGTGAGCTGTTCACCGAGCAGTTGTCGACGTTCGACGTCGTCATCTTTCAGGACTTCAACTACCGCCCCTACAATATGGGCATCTACCTGCAAAACGTCGCCGACTACGTGAAGGGGGGCGGCGGCTTCTTGATGATGGGCGGTGACCTCAGCTTTTCTGAGGGTGACTATGAAGGCACGCCCCTCGCCGACGTGCTGCCGGTGCGCCTGTTGCCGGGGCGGGGTCACATCGACACCGACGATTTCATTCCCACCGTCACCGACATCGGCCGCCGTCATCCCATCACCGACGTCTCGGGTGCGGTCGCCAGCACCGGGGCCACCGACGTGTTTGGCGCGTTGCCGCCCCTGCAGGGCATCAACCGCACCGCGGGGCTCATCGAGGGCGCGTCGGCGTTGTTGACGCACCCGTTTCACAACGGACCCGACGGCCAGCCCCAACCGGTCATCGCTGTCGCCGACGTCAACAAAGGCCGCAGCGTCGCCATCATGACCGACACCACCTGGCATTGGTCGTTGCCCCAGGTCGGCGGCGGCGGTGGTCGTACTGACGCCCATCGCAAGCTGCTCGCCAACACGCTGCGCTGGCTCATCCGTGATCCTGAACTCAGCCGCGTCAAGCTCAGCCTCGACGCCGACGCCCGTGGCGTCGAGCCCGGCACCCCGGTCGTCGCCGAGGTCCGCGCCCAGGACAACGTCTACCAGCCCGAGGCCGGCGCCACCGTCAAGGTGCAGCTCATTGCCCTCGACGGCAGCAGTGGCGGCGTCGGCGCGGTCGCCGTCCCCGCCGTCCCCGCCGTCCCCGCCGTCCCCGCCGACGACGTGGTCACCGGCAAAGACGGCAGCGCCCGCGTGACGCTGTTTCCGAACAAGGCGGGGGCGTGGCGGGTGCAGGCAACGGTGACCAAGAACGGTCAGACCGTCGGCGTCGACGACGAGGTCTTCGTGGTTCGCCAGGCTTCGCTGGAGCGCCTGTTTGGCGAGGCCCGCCCCGAGTTGATGGGCGCCATCGCCGCCGCCGGTGGTGGTCAGGCCAGAGACGCCGACACGGTCACCGGCCTCCCGGTCGTCGACCACGGCCGCGTGCGCATCCACCGTCAACGAACCGAGCCCATCTGGAGCACGCCGTGGGCCCTGCTGGCCATCGTGGGATTGGCGGCGGTCGAGTGGTGGTGGCGTCGACGTCGCGGCTTCGCCTGAGGCGTCGTGGTCCGTTGCGCCATTGCATGGAGAGTCATCGGGATGAACATGAACCGCCTCACCATTGTCGTCACGGGCGCAACCGATGGCATCGGTCGCAGTACCGCGAGGGCGCTTGCCCGTCATGGAGCCGACGTCGTCGTGCATGGGCGCAGTGCCGCCAAGGTCGAAGCGGTGGTCGCCGAACTGCGGGACCTTACCGGTCGCGCGCCGCCAGCACCGTTGATTGCCGATCTGGCGTCGCTGGAAGACATCCGCGCTGCCGGTCGTGCGTTCGTGTCACGCGGACGGCCCCTCGACGTGCTGGTGAACAACGCCGGTGTCTTCATGACCCAACGGCAGCTGTCGCCCGATGGCCACGAACTCAGCTTTGCGGTCAATCATCTCGCACCGTTTTTGCTGACCCACCTGCTGATGGAGGCGCTGGTCGCCGCGCCGCGTGGGCGCGTCGTCCACGTCAGTTCGATGGCGCATGCGCGTGGTCGCATCGACTTTGACGATCTGGATTTTGTCCGTGGCTTCAGCGGCTTGCGGGCCTACGCGACGACCAAGTTGATGAATGTCCTGTTCAGCAACGAACTCGCCCGTCGGCTGCGTGCGTCCGCGCGGTCGGCGCAGGTGACGTCGAATGCGCTGCACCCGGGTGTGGTCACGACCAAGCTGCTCCGCGAGGGATTTGGCATGAACGGCCACGACAGCCTCGATGAGGGGGCGGCGACCAGCGTCCATCTCGCGGTCTCGCCCGACGTCGACGGGGTGACGGGAGCGTACTTCGCGCGCAACAGCCCCACGCGTCCTGCCTCAGTCGTCAACGACGTCGATGCCCTCCGGCTCTACGAGCGCAGTGCGATTCTCACCAGCGTCGCTCCGTTGTAGTTCGCCTGCGCTGCGGCCATGACGGGGCGACAGGGCGTCGCGTTGAGCCATCAGCCCTTGTCGGCGAGGGCCTGCTTGGCGGGGAGAAAGTCGGGGTCCTGGCGGACGACGGCTTTGAGTTCGTTGGTGGCCTGTGCTTCGAGCTTCTGGGCCCGCAGCACCATGGCGAGGCTGTAGCGGGCCTGTACCAGCGTCGGTTCGGTATCGACGATCTCCTGGAGTTGGCTGCGGGCGCTCTCGACGTCGCCCGACAACAGATCGGCGCGGGCCAGATACAAGCGCGTGACCGGCGAGCGGCCGGCGGTGCTGTCGACGGCGGTGCGGAAGAGTTTGCGGCCGTCGGCGACGCGGCCCGCGTCCAGATCGATGATCCCCTGATAGAGCAGCGCCGCGTCGTTGTTGCGGTCCATGCGCAAGGCCGCGAGAAACAGGGCCGAGGCCTTGTCACGGTCGCCGGCGTGGTAGCGGATGACGCCCTCGGCAGAGTTGCGCAGGGAGCCAATCGACTCATCTTTGCTGTCGAGGCGGGCGTCGCGGAAGGCGTCGGCGTAGACGACGAGGTCCGACGGCAACGTCGGGAAGTCCGTCAACACCTGACGGTCGCGCTCCCAGGCGGGGTCGTTGGCCAGGGCCCGACGCATGATCGTCATGGCCTGCGCGGCCTTGCCATTCTTCATGTACGTCGCCGCCAGGCTGAAGAAGGCGCGCAGATTGCGCGGATCGTATTCCGCGACTTTCTCGTTGTTGCGGACCGAGTTTTGCTCGTCGCCGGCGCGGGCCTGGACGGCGGCCAACTCGGCCCGAACCAGGGGCTCATAGAACTGCTCGCGCTGCTCGGTTGCACGCACGGCCTGCTCGAGGGTGCGCTTGGCGTTGTCGAGGTCGCCCTTGGCGGCGTAGGCGCGGCCGAG
>CAJBHN010000561.1 GCA_903952805.1 uncultured Myxococcales bacterium
AATCGGGCACCGCTGGGTAAGGATCAGCTCTCAGGCGACACTCTCCCTGCATGGCTGCGCCTTCCACCCCACCGCCCGAGCTGTTGCGCCGGGTCCTCAGAGACCAGGGTGCGGCCCTGGGGCGCCTGGCTTCGGCCTGGACCCGCAACCGGGCCGAGCGCGACGACCTCATGCAGGACATCGCCCTGGCGTTGTTGGTGGCCCTGCCCCGCTTTCGAGGGGAATGCCCCGAGCGGGCCTTTGTCTGGCGCGTCGCCCACAACCGCTGCCTCCTCATGGCGCGCCAACGACGTCGACAAGCGGACGACGAGCTGACCGACGAGCACATCAGCCCCCAGCCCTCGCCGCTGGCCCGGGTGGAGCAGGAACAACGTGCCAGGCACCTCCAACGAGCCATCGGCAGACTCTCAGAAGACCACCGCGCCGTCCTCGTGCTGTCGTTTGAAGGCCTGAGCCATGAGGAGATCGGCGACGTCGTCGGCGCCTCCGCCAACGCCGTCGGCGTCCGCCTCCACCGGGCCCGCGCCGCCCTGACCGACGCCATGCAGACCTCCACGGCCACACCCGAGCGAAAGAGAAGCGCATGACCACCAATGATGATCTCGCTCAGCTCTGGCAGACCGAAGGCACAGCCACCGTCGACGTCATGGCGCCGTTTCGGGTCAACACCCTCGTCGCCCAGGCCCGCTCCCGCCGTCGCTGGCGCTGGTGGCCGGTGGTGCTCAACGGCGCGGTGCTGGCGCTGGTGACCGTCACCCACCTGGCCATGTTGGACACGGTGCTGCCCGCTCGATTGCACGTCTTGGTGTACGCGGGTGACGTGCTGTTCGTGGCCGCCGTGACGGCCATGCTCATCGCGGTGGTCGCGCAGCACCTGCAGACCGCGGCCTTGGCCATCGCCGACCCGTTCGACGACGTCGGCGCGCGGAGATTCGCACCGCTGTTGACGACGCTGCAACGGTGGCAATGGGGCACGGCGGCGTTGCTTGTGCTCGTTGCCCATTGGGCGGTGTTGTCGCTGCTGCTGGAGTTTGTCACCACCAACGCCGCGCTGGAGGGACTCGTGTCACCGGCGCTGGTCGCGGCCGCCGTCGCCGTCGGCCTGACGGTCTCGTGGGTTCGCCTGGAACGGTTGGCGGCGCCCCTGCGTCGGGTGGCACCGCCGTCGACGCAGCCATCGTTGGCCCTCGTGCCGACGGTGCCAGTCCCTGCGAACCGCACGTCGTTCGCGACGGCGACGGCCCCGGCGCGGTCATCAACCCACTCGTCGTTGGTGCCCATCGCGACTGAGCCAGCGGCGCCCACGCCGGGTTCATCGGCGGCCTTGATGTCGAGCCGGCATTTCCGCGCCACCTCGACGAGTCTCCTCAGCGATCGGGAACGTCGCTCGTGGCGGCTGGTGGTCGGGCTGATGGCGCTGGGCGTGGTGCCGCTGCTGATCGATGCCCTCGCGGTCCTTGGCCTGCAGTGGGGACCGCAGCCGTCGACGTCGGGGCTGGCACACGAGGTGTACGCGTTGCATCGGGTGCTGCCCTACCTGCCCATCGCCGTGGCGCTGGCGGCATCGCTGCTGACGCCGCTGGCCCTGCTGCTTGGCCGTGACGTCGTCGATCGCCGCTTTGGCGGCCGTTTCACCTGGCTGGTGGTTCTGCCGCTGCTGGGTGTTCCGGCGGCCTTCAGTGCGCTGGGACTCATGGTTCGCGGCGACATGAATGCCCACCTGTGGTCCTATTCATTCTCGCTGCAGACCATCACCACGTTTGTCGGCGACCGGTGTGACGATGACTGCGAGGTGTTCTCCGTCGTCACCTGTCTGGCCACCGTCGGCCGCGTGATGCGCTTTGGCGCCGTGGTCGTGCTCGCCGCAGGGCTGCGTCGACTGGTTGGCCCCGGCCGCCTGCGCGCCACGATATTTGCGTTGCTGGCCGGACAAGTCACGGCGTGGGTCCTGACGGCGACGCTGCCCACCCCCGACGCCTGGCGTGGTCTCGTCGATGTCGTCGTCGCCGTTGGCCTGGTCCTCGTCGCCGTGCTGTCCCAACCAGCGTTCGAAGAACAGCGCTGAGCTGCCCACCACCCATTTCATCGGCCCGGCCGATGAACGCGTACACAAACCACCGACATGGGCGAAGCCTGTGTCGGGGGATTCCAAGGCCTCGCTTCAGCGCGGGGCGCTGCAGGTGCGTTCATGTCTCGACTTTCCCCTCGCTTCACGTCCATGGCCCGGGCGCCGTCATCAGCCCCCTCGTCGTCAGTGCCCATCGCGGCGGAGCCAGCGGCGCCCACGCCGGGTTCATCGGCGGCCTTGATGTCGAGCCGGCATTTCCGCGCCACGTCGACGAGTCTGCTCAGTGATCGGGAGCGTCGCTCGTGGCGGAT
>CAJBHN010000562.1 GCA_903952805.1 uncultured Myxococcales bacterium
CGGCACGCCCTTCTTCATGATCGCCACGCCGCTGGACAACGACGGCACGGTCACCAGCCTGCAGCTCTTTGCCAACGGCTTCTCGTCCGGCGCCGCCGTCGGCAATCCCCAAAGCCCGAGCCTCGTCACCTACACCCCGACCGTCGCCGGCAATTACAACCTCTATGTCGTCGTCACCGACGATACCGGCAATACCGCCGTCTCCACCCCGGTGGTGACCCTCAATGTCACCGCCATTCCGGCCCCGAGCACCCAGCTGGTCAGCCCGAACAACAACACCACCTCGACCACCGTCGGCGCGCCCGTCTTCCTCGAAGCCACCGCCGTGGGTGCGAACATCACCCAGGTGCCCACCGTGCAGTTCATCGCCTCGGCGAGCACCGGCCAGCGCACCACGATCAACGCCACCCGCGTCTTCCCCACGACCACCTATCGCGCCATCTGGACACCCACCCTGGCCGACACCTACACCGTGGTCTCCTCGTCCGTCGTCGGCAGCTCGCCGACCGCGACCAGCACCGTGTCGCGCCGCGTCGTCGTGAACAACCTCGTGGGCATTGCGCCCACGGTCTCGATTGCCGTCTCGAACACGGTGAGCTCCGCCTCCACCGCCAATCTCACCGCGACCGCCCTCGATTCCGACGGCGGCGTCTCGAGCGTGGAATTCTATCTCAACCGCAACAGCCTCGGCTTTGCCGCCCGCGACCAGCTCACCAACACCTGGCGCCTCAGCGCCTCGTTTGTCGGCGTGCCCCTCGGCTTCACCGAAATCGTCGCGCTGGTCCGCGACAACTCGGACAACGTCGCCGCGTCCCCGACCAGCTTCATCAACATCGTCGCCGCCACCAGCCTCGCGCCCACCTTCACCACGATCACGGCGACGCCCAATTCCGTGGCCACCGGCCGCCAGATGCAGTTCACCGCCAATGCCCGCGACACCGACGGCACCGTCAACGTCCAGTATTTCGCCAACGGCGTGAGCCTCGGCAACAGCGGCAATGCCAACAACAGCTACCTGGTCAACTGGACGCCGACGACCTCCGGCACCTTCACCATCTCCGCCGTGGCCACCGACAATTCCAGTCCGGCCAACACCGCGGTCGCCGCTCCGATCAATGTCACCGTTCGCCGCAACAATCCGATCCAGGACGACACCTCCTTCATCCTCCAATCCTACTCGGACATTGCGAACACCACGACCAACAACCCGCTCGTGATCGCCGACCTCGCCGACCAGCTCGCCGCCGGCACCATCACCCGCTCCAAGATTGTCACTGATCTGATGACGCAGCCGGGCTTCGTCGCCCCGGTCAATATCCTCGCCGCCTACTGGGTGCTGATGGGGCAGTGGCCGACGCCGACGAATTACACGGCCCTGCTGAACACGACCCGCAATTCGGGCCTGTCGAATGGCATCAACTCGATCCTTTTCTCGAACGAGTACTTCCTCAAATACGGCATTGTGCCGACGGTCGCGCTCCTCAACAGCCCGACCAGCTTGCTCCCGGCCAACACCTACATCGCCAACCTCTGGCGCGCCGCCGGCCTGCCGCCCCCGGATGACCTGCAAAACGTCCAGTTCCGCAGCAACAACGTGCTCTCCCTCTCCCTCGGGCGCGGCTACAACGCCGTCGGCCTGCCCGCCGCCCTCGCCGAGTTCATCACCAACACCAACTCGGGCAATACCGCGTTGATCGCCAAGGCCCGCGCCGCCGCCCTTTACTACCAAATGGATCGTCCGCCGACGCCGACGGAACTCACCGCCAAGGCCATCACCGACGCCATCGCCGTCCGCATCGACGCCCTCGTGAAGCTGCCCGACGACGCCGCCCGCGTGGAC
>CAJBHN010000563.1 GCA_903952805.1 uncultured Myxococcales bacterium
GCGGCCATGCCATCCCAGCCATCGTCGTGGCCGACGTCGAGGCTGCCGAACAAAGCTCCCTGGTGCTGCGAGCCCGCAGCGGCGTGTTTCGCGTGGATGTACCCGTCGACGACCTCATGCGAGGCGTGTTGGTGGGCCGTTCTCGGCGCTGCATCTTGGGGCGAGGCTTCGACGAAAACGACGGCCTGTCACGCGTCCATGCCCTCGTCATGGCCCTCGACGAGCCCGGCGCCACCGGCATCTTCGCCTTCGACCTGGCCAGCCGCTACGGGCTGCGCGACGTCAGCCGCCCGACCACGCTGTTGCCGATGGCGCGCCTCGACGACGGCATCGGCTGCCTTGTCTACGGCGCCGGCTACTTGACCTGGGAGATGGGCTGACGCTTCAGCACGCCGGGCTCAGCGACGGGGCCACCGACGTCGAGCCCCTGGCGCAGTGACGACGCGAACTACGGCAGCAGGGCCTTGACGGCGGCCTGCACGACCTTGCCATCGGCGCGGCCGGCGATCTTGGCCATGGCCGCCTTCATGCCCTTGCCCATGTCTTTGGACGACGTGGCGCCGACCTCGGCCAGCGCCTCCTTTACCAGGGCTTCGACCTCGGCGTCGGCGAGCTTTTTGGGCAGATAGCTCTCGATGACGGCCAGCTCGGCAGCTTCTTTGTCGACGAGGTCGTCGCGGCCGGCCTTGGTGAACTCGTCGATGGACTCCTTGCGCTGCTTGGCCATCTTGGCCAGGACTTCAAGGACCATCTCGTCGGACGGCTCAATGGCGCCGCCGCCATCGCTGCGACCGGCGATGACCTTGTTTTTGCACTCGGTGCGAATGCTGGCGAGGGCGTCCTTCGATGGGTCGCGGGCCTTCATGGCCAATTTCCAGGCAGTGCCGAGGTCTTCAAAGAGGCTCATGTGCAGACCATGACCGGTTTTGCTGCCGCCGTCGACGGCACATGGTAAGGAGTGGCCCATGCGGGCACCGGACCTTTTCGAAGTACTTATTGCCGTCATGGCGGCCACCACCGTGATCGGCGCCATTGGTTCCATCCTGTGGCGCGTCACCCGCGGCAACCCGGAGGAGCGACGCCTCGATGCGTTGAAGCTTGAACTGCAGAACGAAGCAGTCCGCGACGCCAAGGCGAACGCCAGCGCCCCAACCAGCAACACGACAGGGTGACGGGCTCAGTGACCGTAGGGGTCGACAGCGCCGGGCATGGTCATGATGGGCAGGTCTTCTTTGGCGAGTTCACGCTCGAGCGCTTTCAGTTCAGCCTCGTAGGCTCGCCGCTCGGCCATCTGGTGGAAGGGGAACTTCGTGGTCGCCAAGATGATTTTGACGTCGTGGGCCCTCCTCACGCGCGTCACCAGCGCTTGATCGATCAAATAGATGCGACCGCAGCCGTCGGGGTCGACAGCGCTGGTCTGGGCCAACAGCTCCGGCGTTGACAAGCGAATCGGCCCGGCCGGGGTCATGCGGAAGTTCTTGACGACGACGGACTTGCCCTGCCGCGTCATGCACACGTTCATGCGATGGAGAGCGATGCGCTCGATATCGACGAGCAGGGCGCGCAACTCGCTGACCCTCGCCTCCTGCTCTCGCGACCCGTACAGCCCCTTCTGTTGGATGATGCGCAGCTCGGCTTCCGCGCGGGCTACCTCGACGCGCATCTGCAGCAGGGGGTGCTGGGTCGGGTCCAGCCGGGCCTTGTCGAGCTCGATCTCCAGGGGCGTCTTGTCGGGAGGCGGTGGGGGCGTGTCGTCGGGGAAGACCGCCAGGGTGCGTCCGCCGGCGGCGCCGACAAACTCGGGCCGGGCGGGCAAGGCGCTGTCGGCGTCGTCAGCAGCGACGGCGTCGTCAGCAGCGACAGCGTCGGCAGCAGCGACGGCGTCGGCAGCAGCGACGCCACCGAAGCCCGCTTCGTCACCGTCGGGTGCGGCCACCAGGGCCAATGCCAACCACATCCACGCCATCGCAGCTGATCGTAGGCGCTGGCATCGCCATACGGTAGTAGGTGATCATGTCGTCCAATCTCTCATGGCTTCCCCGGCGGCGTTGGCTGCTGACACCGACGATGGCTGTGGCCGCGCTGACCATGACGGGCTGTCCGTCGGTTGACTGTGAGGCCCTCTGCCAGCGCACCCTCGCCTGCGAGGTCACCTTCGCCCCCGGCGACGACCCCGACGAAGTGCAGGTCGCCACCGGCGCTCGCTCCGAGCAGGAAAGCTGCTCGCTTGGGTGCGCGGAAAGCCCGACGGTGACGGTGGAGGCAGCCACGTGCGTCGACGCTGTCGAGATCACGGGCGATGCGGCCCAATGTCAGCCCCTCGTCATTGACTGCCTCGGCTTGACCGAAGCCCTTGGTACCGGAGCCGCCGGATGAGCCGACTCGACGACCTCGTGGCCTTGACAGCCAAGAGCAAGAAGCCCCTGCCCTGGTACGGGCTGGCGATGGAATACCGCGGTCTCGGCGACCTCGACCAGGCCGTCGCGACGTTCCGGCGCCTGCACGAGCTGCACCCCGGCTATGTGGCCGCCTACTTCATGTGCGGTCAGGTGCTCGCCGAGCAGGGCAAAAACGATGAGGCCCGCAGCGAGTTGCAGCAAGGGCTGGTGGCCGCCCGCGCCGAGGGGGACGGCCACGCCGTCGGCGAGATGACGTCGCTGCTCGACAGCCTCGACTGACAGCCTGCGCGGCCCAGCCTGCGCAGCTCAGCCCCGGGGCTTGAGGACCTCGGCCAACTCATCGATGAGGTGAACATTGGCCAGCATGGCCTTGTGGAACACGCCCAGGTGCAGGCTCTCGTTGGGGCCGTGGGCGGTGGTCTGGGGGTCCATGACGCCGTTGAGAATCAGCGGCAGATCACCAAAGCGCCGACCAAACAGGGCGACAAAGGGAATCGAACCGCCGATGCCGATGCGCAGC
>CAJBHN010000564.1 GCA_903952805.1 uncultured Myxococcales bacterium
CCAGGCAAATGGCCGCCGTATTTGGCGATGCCGGCCGCAGTGCCATCCACCTCGTCACATTGCCCGAAGAGTTGCCTGTCAACGAGACCCTCGAACTCTTTGCCGCTCTGGCCCGGGACAAGACCGTCCACGTGGGCCATCTTATTGTGAATCAGGTGATGCCTCGTATTTTTGACGAGCGCACCGAAGCCGCTTTGCGGCGCGTGCCCGATGGCACCGACATCGACGCCGTCGTCGCCGCCGGTAAACGCCGCCTGGGGCGCGAGCGCCTGGAGGCCCGCGAGCTCGCTCGCCTCCTGCAGGCTGGCAAGCCTCTCATCGAAGTCCCCTTGATCCCCGAGAGCCCCCTGCGGCTCACCCACGTGCAGCGGATTGGCACCTTGTTGGGAGAGCTGCCTTGAGTGTGGATCGCGACGATACGGCAGTGGCCCGCTTGGCACTCCTGCAACAGGTCCGCGACCGACGGGTCGTTGTTTGTGTTGGCTCAGGTGGCGTCGGCAAGACGACCACGGCCGCCGCTCTCGGGCTCGCCGCAGCGGCCATTGGCCGCAAGACCCTCGTGATTACCATCGACCCGGCCCGTCGGCTGGCCAACGCCCTGGGCCTGGATTCGCTGTCCCACGCGCCCCAGCTCGTCGATCAAGGCCTGGTGACGCAGGCAGCCAGGCAGCTGTCGACGACGACGATGCCGACGACGACGATGCCGACGACGCTGCATGCCATGATGCTCGACCTGAAGGCCGGCTGGGACGACATGCTGTTTCGCACCGCCCCCGACGAAGACCTCGCCAACAGGATCTTGGCGAACCGCTTCTACAAAGTGTTGTCGACCGAGTTGCCTGGTGCGCATGAATTCATCGCCTGCGAGCACCTGCAGTATTTGGCGGCCAGCGGTCGTTTTGACCTGGTGGTGCTCGACACGCCACCGACGCAAAATGCGCTGGATTTCCTCGATGCGCCCAGCCGCATTCTGGGGGTTCTTGACAACGACGCGTTTCGCTTCTTTGCCGACAAGTCCTCATCCCTGGGGTTGCGATTTCTCGATGGCGCCAGCGGACGCGCCCAAAGTGTGATCGCTCGTTTCACCGGCGGCGAGATGCTCGAGGAGCTCGGCGACTTTTTGGTCCTCTTGAAGGACCTCTACGACCCGCTGACGGATCGCACCCGTCAATTTGTCGCCTTGCTGGAAGGCCGCGACACGGCATTCGTCGTCGTCACGGCGCCGCAGCCAACGGTGCTGTCGGAAGCAGCGTTTTTCGCTGGTGAACTCGTGCGGCGGGGCCTGCCGTTGCAGGCGGTCGTCGTGAATCGTCTGACGCCGCGTCCCACGACGGCGTTGCAGATTCTCGAGCACGATCACGTCGATGAGACCCTGCAACAGGCCATTGGGGGCGACGACGGCGCTCGTGTCGCCGCCGCCCTCGACCGCGCCGTCGGCGATGAGGACCGCCTGGCAACGCTGGAGGATGCCGCTCTGCAGGGCCTCATGGGCGCCGGCGGCGCCCTGTCCGCCACGCCCATGGTGCGGTTGCCGCGCTTGTCGGATGCCGTGCACGACGCGGGTCGGCTCGTCGAACTGCTGCCATGGCTGGTGGGGTCACCCAAGATCTAGCGCACCGCCGTTGAGGTCGGGTCAAAGCCCAGCGCGGCCAGGCCGGTGTCGGGAAAAAGCCCACCTGGCGCAACGTCAGGTCAGGATGGGTACACTTTGCTGCTCTCGTTCGACTGAGCCGTGTCGGAACCCCCTGGTGGATCCATGTGTCGAGGTCTCATGCGCGTCTTTGTCCCGGCCATCGCCGTAGCTCTCGGTGCTTCGTGTGTGACGACGACGTCTGTGTCGTCGGCGTCGACCCCGGTCGTCATTCCCGAGTTGCGGGTGGTGGCCGAGCCCGTGGGTCCCGACGCCCTCGAAGCCTATGATGCAGAGACGTTGTTTGCGCGTGGCTTCGACCTCCTCGATGGGGGGGCCTGGGCCGACGCCGCTGACTACTTCGAGCGCTTGATTCGAGAGTTTCCCGACGACAACAACGTCTTGCTTGCCCAGTACAACCGCGGCATCGCCTACATCCACGCCGGCCGCGGCGACGACGCGGTGGCTGCCTTCGACGCCTACCTTGCCCTCTTGCCTTCCACCGTCACCGGCAAAGACCGGCTCGACGGTCGCTTCAAGCGCGGCCAGGCGCTGGCGGTCGCCAAGCGCTACGCCGACGTCGTTGACACCTTCGATGCCATGCTCGGCGAGACGCTGGAGCCCGACGACCGCGTGGAAGCCCTCGTCGACGCCGGCGTCGGCCACTACATGCTCGGGTTGCAGGCCGGCGGTGACCAAGAGCACCGGCCCACCGCCGAGTACCGCTTCCTCGAGGCCCGCCGGATCATCAAGAAGGAGTCTGATCGTCGGCGCATGAGCCACATGCAGTTTTTTCAGGCGCAGGCGGCATTTTATCTCGCGGAGCTTGCTCACCTGGAGTTCGCCGAGTTCAAGCTGTCCTGGCCCGACCAGCAGGCCATCGCCGCTCGCCAGGCCAAGCAGCCCGACGTCTCGCTGGAGTCCCTGTTGGGGGAGCAGCTCGAGGAGAAATGCCAGAAGCTGTTGCGCGCCCAGTATCAGTATCTGCGCACCATTCGTGAAGGGCATCCGGGGTGGGCGTCGGCCGCTGGCTACAACGTCGGCCGAATGTATGAGGAGCTGCACGACGAGATGATCGGCCTGCCGGCCCCCGCAGACCTCACGGCCACCCAGCAGGAAATGTACACGGGCCTGGTGCGCGGCAAGGTCCTCATCTTGTTGGAGAAGGCCGAGAAGACCTGGACCCAGACCGCCGACATGGTGGTCCGCACCGGCGCCGACGGCGAATGGGGTGAGCGCACCAAGTTGAGCCTGGCGCGCATCCGCAGCCGCATCGAAGAATCCACCGCCGTCGCCAGTGCCGTCATGGACGACGGCCCCGTCATCCCGGTGGCCGACACCGGCACCAAGGGCAGGGGCGCCACCTGAGCCGCGTCCTCGGCGTCGATCTTGGAATGGTCCGCACGGGCCTGGCCCTGTCTGACGAGCTGGGTCTGACGACGCGCGGCTTGCCCAATCTCACGCCTCGCTCCCGCGCCCAGGACGTTGCCTTTCTCGTCGGCCTCTGTCGCGACAACGAGGTGGGCGACGTCGCCGTTGGTCTGCCCATGCTGCCCAGCGGGGACGACACGCCCATGACCCGGCGGGCGCGTGGTTTTGCCGCCACCCTGGAGGCCGGGCTGCGCGAGGCCGGCCTCGAGACGCGCGTGCATCTTGTCGACGAGAGGGGAACGTCGAAGGCGGCGGCGGAGCGACTGGCCCAATCCGAAGTGAAGAAGAGCGAGCGCAAAGGCATGCTCGACAGCGAGGCTGCTCGCATTCTGATTGAAGACCTGCTGTCGAGCCGACCGCGGGGGCACTGATGGCTCGACGACGTGTTCGAGCCCAGTCCGGCGGCCGTTCCTGGGCAACGATGTTCACGGTGGCTGCCGCGGTCGCCGCCCTGGTGGCCGGCGGCGCCGTGTACGCGGTTCAGATGCGGCTGGTGGCCTTTGGGGCCCGTCCGGCCAAGAAGGACCTCGGGGAACGCGTCGTGGTCACCATTGCCCCCGGCGCCAGCTCGGTCCAGGTCGCCCGACAGCTCGCCGACGCCGGCGTGATTGGCGACGCCGACGCCTTTATTCGTTGGCTGCGTCGCGTCGCCAAACAGGATGGCAGCATCAAGGCGGGCACCTATGCGCTGTCGCCGGCGATGACGCCCGAGGAGGTTTTGCGGGAGCTGCAGAAGGGCACCCAGCAGGAGCTGCGCCTGACGATCCCCGAAGGGCTGCGCAAGGAGGAGGTCGCCGCCATCATCGCCGACGCGGGCTTTGGCCGCGTCGACGACGTCGGTGCCGCCATGGCTGAGGCCGACCTCATCGCGGACTGCGGCGCCCCCGACGTCCCCGGCGGCCTCGACGGCTACCTGTTTCCCGACACCTATCAGTTTCCCCCTGGGACGCCGCCGCGGCGCATTGTGCGTCGCTTGTGTGCTCGCCTTGGCCAGTTGGTTGATCAGAAGTTGAAGGCGCGCATGGGCGTGCTTGGGTGGGACCTGCATCAGACCCTGACGCTCGCGTCGATCATCGAAAGCGAGACCGGGCTCGCGCGTGAGCGTCGGCGTGTGTCGGCGGTGTTTCACAATCGATTGCGTAAGCGGATGAAATTACAGACGGATCCGACGGTGCTCTACGGTACGGTCGACCCGGACGCCACGATTCGCAAGAGCGATTTGGTGCGTGAACATCCCTACAACACCTACATGGTCGAGGGTTTGCCCCCGGGTCCCATCTGCCAGCCGGGGCTGGCGTCGATTCAGGCGGCTCTCTACCCCGCCAAAGAGGACGCCTTGTTTTTTGTCGCCGACGGAACCGGGGGCCATGAGTTCTGTCCCGACCTCGCCTGCCACGAGGCTGCTGTGGCTCGCTATCGCTCCCGCCTGCCGTGACGCGTTGTCACGGGTCTGGGGAAGTCCACGTCGCGCCCATCGACGAGGCCGCGGTGAAGATCAGCGGCTCCAGCACGACGGCGCTCAATACGAGCCCGGCCCCCGCGAGGATCATCCCGCTGCCGATCAATGGATCGCCAGTGCTGGACAGGGTGACGAAGCCGCCGACGTAGAGAGCGGCGCCGCCGATAAAGCCGACAGCGTAGGTGGCGTAACCGGCCGCGGTGCCCATCAACCAGTTGGGATACGCCACGCCGACCAACTGCGGGCCATAGGTGCTCGCGACCAGGCCTTGCACCAGGGGCAGGATCAGCGGCGACCCCGCCAGCGGCACCAGGCTGAGCGCATAGCTGACGAGCAGCATCGTGATGGGCGGATAGTCGCCGCTGCCTTTGTCGATGGAGAACATCGAGGGCGTCGATGACGACGCGGTCGTCGGCGTGGACGGCGTCGACGGCGTGGACGGCGTGGACGGCGTCGATGGCCACGCGGTCGAAGGCGTCGGAGGCGTCTGGACCAGTGCCGCCAGTGGCAAGCGGGCGACGCTTCGCTGGCACATGGTGGCGAGGTCATCGGCTGGACCGGTCTCGTGTTGTTTCCAGGACCGCGACGGCGACTTGAGGCGCACGGTGACGGTCAGCGCGGTCGACATCGGCATCACGGACGTCGTGACTACGCCTGCGGCTCCCAGACGCTTCAGGATGGCCGCGCAGCCTTCGTCGACGCAAGAGTCGAGGCTGGCGGCGTCGGTCGCCGACAACGCACCGCCGACCGCGTCGGCGTGCGCTGTCAGCGCTGCGCGCACGGCGTTGTCGGCCGCTGTCGCGAGGTCGTTGCTGACGCCGAGACCGACGGCCGGCAGCACCACCACCCTGGGGCGCGGGGCTTGCGGCGCCGCAGTGGGGGGAGCCGTCGTTGAGGTGGGTGTTTCGAGGCTTGGCGGCGGGTCGCCTGGGACACCGCCAGCGGCGGCGCCGGAGGAATCGCCGGCTGGATCAAACTGTGCCGGCGCCAGCAACAGCACGAGAAGCATCAGCGAGCCCATTCAGGTCCGCCTGAGTTCGGCCGGAGTGCAGCGGTGGACGAGTTCACGGACTCGGTCCAGTGGCAGGCCCGGCACCAGATGGCCGTTCACGCCGACGACGTCCCCAGCCATGCACAACGAGTTGGCGATGGCTTCTTCGACGGCATCGATGGTGCCGCGAAACAGCGGGTCGATGTGCTCGTCGGACAGCACGTCCATGTGCAAGACGCGCTGGGCCGAGGTACGTGGCAGTCGGTTGGCCGTCGAGAACGCCAACACGATTTCGCCTGAGCCGTGGGCGGCCCCCGACCCCGTGCGACCAATGCCCAGGGCCGCGCGCCGGGCAAGGCGTTGCAGTTGGTGAGGCAGCAGCGGTGCATCGGTGGCGACGATGACGATGATGCTGCCGTAGTCGCCGCCCCGCTTGTGGACCTTGCGGTAGTGCTCCTCGATGACGGCGCCGATTGGGATGCCTCCCAGGCGCAGGTCCATCAAGCGTCCGAAGTTGCTCTGCACGAGCACGCCCACGGTGTAGCTGCCTTCGTCGGCGCGCAGCCGTCGTGACGACGTGCCGATGCCACCAGCGAAGTCAAACGTGGTCATGCCGCTGCCGCTGCCGACGGCGCCTTCGGCGATGCGGCCGAGGCCTTCGTCGGTGGCCGCGCGCTGCAACGCCTCATGAACATGCATCGGCTTCACGTGGTGGCCCGCGATGTCATTGAGCCACGAGTCATCGCATTCGGCGACCAGCGGAATGACCGTGTCGTGGGCCTGGCCGATCTCGGGGATTTCCTTGAGCATGTGCTCGACGACGGCCTGGTGGGCGACGCCAACCGACAACGTGTTGGTGAGGACAATGGGTGTCTCCAGCAGCCCCCATTCCTGCACCTGCGTGAGGCCAACCATCTCACCGGCGCCGTTCAAGACGTAGCCGCCAGCCGGCACGCGGCGAATGAAGATGGAGTCGTCAGCTGACGTCGTCGTGACCGGCAAAATGGCGGTGACGCCGGTGCGAGCCGGGCCCTTGCCGACCTCAAGCCTGCCATGGCCATGCACGATGGTGCAGTGGCCGACGCGGACGCCTTCGACGTCGGTGATGGCGTTGTGGGGCCCCGGGACGCCGTGGCCAAACCACAGTCCAAGGTCCCGAGCTCTGGCACGACCTGCATCGGGGGTGAGGTCGACGACCGGCTCGCCCTCGGTGGTCCACGCCTCATAGCGGGCGTCGGCATTGCCGCGGCTGCCATCGTCGGCGCGCGGGGGTTTTGACGTCATGGGGTACTCCAGACTCGATCGCTGCGTTCAGCCACCGACGGGGCGGGCGTGCATGCGGGTGAGGGCGGGGGCGAGGATACGCCCGATCAGGGTGGGGTAGTCGATGCCGTCGGCCTCGGCGATCAAGCAGAGATCGCTCCAGCCTGGCGTCAAGCCGGGTAGGGGATTGGCTTCGATGAAGCGAGGTTCGCCGTCGGCGTCGCAGCGCAGATCGAAGCGAGCCACGTCGCGACAGCCCAGGGCATGCCACGCGCCCAGGACGACGGCCTCGATGCGGGCCCGCAAAACGTCGTCAATGACTGCTGGTCGGTCGTACCGCAGTCCCTTTGACCACTCGAGCTTGTCCTCGAAGGCATAGATTGGGTGCCGGCGGCTTTTGTCGACGAAAACGATTTCCATGGGCGGCAGCAACGTCGGCACGGTGCCATCGGTCGCATCACCGAGGACGGCGACGGTAAACTCCCGACCCGGCAGGAATTCTTCCACCAGGATCGGTTGCCGATAGCGGGCGTTCAATCGAGTCAGGAGCGCCCGCAGGGCGGGTTCGTCGTCGACGACGCAATCGCTGACAACGCCCTTGCTCGATCCCTCGGCGTTGGGTTTGGCGATGAGCGGAAAACGCAGCGCGGCGAAGGCTTCGCTGGGCTCATCGCCACGCAGCAGCATGCCGCGGGGCACGGGCACGCCGGCGCCGGCGACCACGCGTTTGGCGAGGTCTTTGTCGAGCGACACAGCCATCGTGGCGGCGTCGGAGCCGGTGTGGGGAATGCCCATCAATTCGAGCAATGCTGGTACGTGGGCCTCACGCCCTCGCCCGCGGGCTCCTTCTGCGACATTGAAGACGACGTCGACGTGGGCCTCGGGCAGGGCCCGCACCAGCGTTGGCGTTGCTTCCAGTCGCACCACCGTGTGGCCGTGGGATTCGATGGCGGCCGCCAGGCCGTCGATGGTGCTCTGGGCATCGTACTCGGCGTCGACGTCGTTGTCGGCCGCGCTCTTGGCGGCGATGCGCTTCAGATTGAACGCGAGCCCGACGCGCGCCCCCGACGCTGGTTTCCTGGGCGTCAGGCCATAGCGGGCCACAGCATTGTCGACGACGGCACCGACCACCGACGCCGTCGAGGTGAGCCCAGCGAGGGCAGACGCCAGGTAGATCCCCGCACCGGGTTCAAGCGATGGCAGCGCGTTGACCTCGATGAACGTGATGCTGCCATCCTCGGCAACGCGCCAATCGATGCGGCCGAGGTCCTTCATGCCAAGCGTCTGGTAGACGATCCCCGACAAACGCAACAGTTCGGTGGCGATGGCGTCGTCGACGTCGGCGGGGACCTGGACCTCAACGGCTTCGGACTTCAGGCATTTGAGTTCGTAGTCGTAGATGGTGTAGCGCCGCTCACCAATGATGGCGGCGTCGAAGCGGTAGGAGCACGGCGACAGTACGCCGCCCGTCGACGGCGACGCGCCTTGCAGCCACGGCACCACGACATCTTTGCCGACGATGAATTCCTCGACCAGAATCCCCGCGGGATAGCGGCTGATCAGGTCATGCAAGAGGGCGCGCAACGCGGCGTCGTCCTCGACAACGCTGTTGACCGTAATGCCCTTTGAACTGCCTTCGGCATTGGGCTTGGCAATCACAGGAAAGCGGAGGTGGGCGCAGGCTTCGACGTCGGCGGCGTTGGTGACAAACACCCAGTCCGGGGTGGGCACGCCAGCTTGTTTGACCAAGAGTTTGGTCAACTGTTTGTCAAGCGTGACCGCGCAGACCCAGGCGTCGGAACCGGTGAAGGGCAAGCCGAGGGCGTCGAAGATGGCGGGCCAGAGGGCTTCGCGGAAGCGGCCGCTGGTGCCCTCGGCCGTGTTGAAGACGAGATCGGGCGCCAGTGCCTCAAGTCGAGCCGTCACCGCCGACACGGTGGCGCGCCCAACGTCGATCGGTGTCACCGCATGGCCCAGGGAGGTCAGCGCCTCAGTTATGGCGTCGACGGTCTCCTGCCGATCGAACTCGGCCTGGCTCTCGTCATCATGGTCGTGCTGCAGATTGTGGGTGAAGGCGATGCGCATACAGTGAAGAGGCTGGGGTCGCTTGCGGCCCGGCGTCAATGGCAGCGCCAGTGACCAATGACCGATGGCGCTTCAGAACCCGGTCTCGCCCATCGCCCGCAACACGTCTCGTCGCACCGAAATGAACCAGTCCATGTCGGCGGCGCGCGTCGGGTCGGTGTCCATGTTCCCTGCCTGGGCCCGTACGATGGCCGCCTGCAGTGCCTGGGCGAGCCCGGCGGGCCAGGTCTCGGCCACATGGCGTTCGAAGAGCCTCTGGCGTTGTGCGTCGCTCCAAGGGACTCTTTCGAAGCCAATACCGGTGAACTGCTCCTCGAACTGCCGGACGTGCATGAAACCAGAGGCAATCAAACCGCGCTTCACGTCGGGCAAGACCTGCTGCACGTTATGGAACATGTTGTCCTGCCGCCCGCGCCACCCACCATCCCAGTTGGCGTCAATGCCCCTTACCGCGAGGCCCTGCTGTCGAGCCTGCAGAGCGATGAAGGGCATCTCCACGGGACCTTCCCCAAACCGCCCATCGTCGACAGCATCCGGCATCATCTCGACCATGACCGTGTCGACGCCGAGTCCTTCGACGACAGCTTTCACATGCCAGATGGAATAGGCGTCGTCAGTGAAATGGTACTGATGGGTGGTTCCAATGAGGAAAATGACCTGACCGGTCTCGGAGTGCTTGAGTTGCACCAGATGCTGTACTCGAGCTTTGGTCGGATTCAGCTTGAACTGAATAAACGTCATCATGGGACGCACCGGAATGCGACCCGTGAAAGCGCCGACGCCGAGGGCAATGGCCAGTGCCCCGAAGCCAAGCATGG
>CAJBHN010000565.1 GCA_903952805.1 uncultured Myxococcales bacterium
GACGTGACCTACGACAACGACGTGCGCATCAAGATGTGCATCCAGGTTGATGAAGACAACCTCATCACCATTCACCATGAACTTGGTCACATTTATAATTACCAGTATAACTATGACAAGCCCGTTCTGTTCCAGCAGGGGGCCCACGACGGCTTCCACGAGGCCATCGGCGACGCCGTCGCGCTGAGCGTCAACCCCGTCTACCTGGCCAAGCTCGGCATCTTGAAGGATATCCCGAACAACGACAAGTCCCTCATCAACCTGCAAATGAAAGACGCCCTCGACAAGGTCGCCTTCCTGCCGTTTGGCTATCTGATGGACAAGTGGCGTTGGGATGTCTTCTCCGGCAAGACGGCGCCCGCCGACTACAACGCGAGCTGGTGGAAGCTGCGCACGCAGTACCAGGGCATCACCGCCGTCGACGCCCGCCCCAAGGACGCCTTCGACCCCGGCGCGAAGTACCACATCCCCGCCAACGTCCCCTACGCGCGCTACTTCCTCGCCCGCATCCTGCAGTTCCAGTTCCACAAGGCCTTGTGCGACGCCGCCGGCCACAAGGGCCCGCTGCACACCTGCTCGATCGCCGGCAACAAGGCCGCCGGCAAGCGCCTCAGCGACATGCTCGCGCTGGGCGCCAGCGAGCCCTGGCCCGTCGCGATGAAGAAGCTCACCGGGCAGGAGACCATGGATGGCAAGGCCCTGCTGGACTACTTCGCGCCGCTGCAGACGTGGCTGAAGGAACAAAACAAGGGCAAGAGCTGTGGCTGGTGACGACGACCGCGACGTCGATGGTGACGTCGACGGTGCTGCCGCCCTCGTGGTGGCGGACCCACCTGCTGACGTCCCCGATGTGATCCCCGAGGTGGCGCGCATTCCCGGCTACGTCATGCAGTACGGGGTGGGCATTCCCGTCGGCGTGTGGGTCGGGACCATGGCCGGGGTGCCCATCCTCCTCATCGGCGCGGTGGGCTATCTGCCCGACTCGGTCGTCGTCCCGCTGATGACCGGCCTGTTTGCGGTGGTGGGGGTGCTGACCACCAAAACGGTGGTGCGACGGCTGCGGGCGTTTCAGGAACGCCACCTGCTGCGCGCCACCGACGTCCACCGTCAGACACGCCAGTTGCAGGCAGCAGGCGGCAGCGAGAGCCCGGTGGCCGTCCGCGACTGAGTCCCACGAACACGCCCGGCCACACGGCCGGGCGTTCGTCGCCGTGAGCCCATCGTTCAGGCGACGACGCGTTCGACCTCGCCGCTGTCGGCGGGCTGCTGGTGCAGCTCCCAAAATGTGTCGGCGATGGCGTCGGGGTCGAGGGCGCCACCGCCGGCCTTGACGATGCCGTTGACGGTGACGGTGCCGACGCGGACGCCGTCTTTTTTCAAATCCTGGTTCAGCGTGATGGCCAGGCTGCGAAGACCGGCCTTGCCAATGGACAGGCTCGACATCGGCGACCACGGCGACAACGCCAGCCCGCCGCCGGTGAACAAGATGGTGCCCTGGTGCCGGTGGCGCATGCCGGCAGCGACGTGTTGGGCGCAGACGAGGGCGCCGCCCACGTTGACGCGAAACTCGCGCACCAGCTGCTCGATGCCGACCTCGAGGGGACCACCGGGTTTGGCGACGGCGGCGTTGTAGATGAGTACGTCGATGGAGCCGAGGTCGTGCTCGACAGCCTTCAACGCGTCGCCCAGGCTCGGGGCGCTCTCGGCGTCGGCGGGGAAGCCCTTGGCCTTGATCTTCGTCGTCGCCAGCGTCTCGACGAAGCCCGCCAGGCTCTCCTTCTTGCGAGCGATGAGCCCGAGAGAGTAGCCCTCACGACCAAAGCGCCTGGCCACCGCCTGACCAATGCCCGGTCCCACGCCCACCACCACACACACGCCAGCTGACGCCATCATCGCCTCCAGAGAAAATCTGGGAGACCATCACAGACTTCCCTGCGCGTCGGCAAGAGGACGGCCTGAACGTCGTAGACGCCGATCGCGGAGTACGGGTCGCGGACCACCGGTCGCGGGGCTACGGCGTGGTGGCCCGCAGCTCGTCGATGTTGCGCAGCGCGAGCTTGCCGTCGTCGGCGACGCCGTAGAGGACGAGCTCGGCCCGTGGTTCGGCCGCCGACGCAAAGAGCTCCTTCAGCATGGCGTCGGGCTTCAGTGTCTTGCGGCCCATGACCTCTTCGAAGGGGACGTCGAGGGAGGGCGCGTAGGCCCGGTACACGAGCTCGGTGCAGATGATCTTGTCCTGGCTCGAGAAGTCGAACGAAAAGTCGTAGGGCACGCCGCGCAGCTCGATGGCGCGGACGATGGCGGTGCGGATCTGCTCGTTGCTCAGCTTCGGCCGCAGCACCGCCAGCGAGTTGGCGTGCAGCGCAAACTCCGCCGACGACAACCGAACGCCCTCGCCGATGGCCTCGACGGCGGCGAACGGAAAGCCGTCGCGGTCGTTGCCCTGCAGAGGTGCGAGGGCTGCTTCGAGGGCGGGATCAGCGCCGAGCGCCCGAATCTCGTCGGGACGACCGACGTACAGCGCCGCGTGCCCCCAGAAGCCGGGCAGGAAGGTGTTCGACAGGTATCCATCGCGCCGGGTCAGCAGGATGTCGCCAGGCTTCAGCTTCGGCTGGATGGCTTGACGCACCGTCTCGGGTGTAAAGCCGATCCCCTGCAGTGGCACGCGCACATGGGCCACCATCGTCGAGACAAACGTCTGCGTCCCGTACGCTGTTTCCTGCACGTTCGCCTTCAGCATCGTCCACAGCACGTCGCCGCGCCCCTCGGACAGCTTCGCGTACGCCTCGGCCAGCTGCTGCTCGTAGCCATCCAGCCGCGCCAGCAGTCGGTCGAGCCCGTCTTTCTGCAAGCCCGGCAGCTGCAACAGGCGCGGTCGTCGCTGCGCGTATTCCTGCATGCTGTTCTTCAGGAGCTGCACGTTCTGCGACGACGTGATGTTGGCGAACATCTCGTCGAACATCCCAGCCGGCACGCCGAGCCGTTGGTTGGCCTCGTTCAGCTTGCGCCGCGCATTGGGCTGATCCTTGAAGACGCTGACGAAGATGACGGCGTTGCGGTACAGGCTGAGCCCGGCGCCGTACGAAAGCAGGAACGATCGATCCTGTTGTTCGACGTCGACGACCTTCGCGTAGTCCATGTGCCGGAACATCACGTGGAAGAGGGCACGGCGCAGAACGAGGTAGCGGCTGTACGTGTCGGCGATGGCCTCTTCCTGCTCGACGGTAAAGATGCCGACGTTCTTGTTCGCGGCAACGAGGAACTGCTCGTTCATCCGCAGCATCTCGGCTTCGATGCGGTCGACCTCGACGTGGACGTCGGCGAGCATCCGGGTGTCGAGGCGCAGTTGTTCGGCCAGCGCCTCCGGCGCGGCCGGCCGCACCTGCAGCGTCTGCTCGTAGCGGTCGCGGACGTTGTGCCGGTCCCATCTCCACAGCTGGAACCCCGCCGCGCCCGCGACGCCGACACCCAGCAAACAACCGACAGCGATCGCAATCTTCCTGCGCAAGCGACACCTCATGTTCAGCCGCCCGCAGATGCGCCGGCCACAGCGCAAACGGTTCGGTTTCCATAGCCGCCGAGCATAGAGAAACAACCACTGCCGAGTCAGCTGCCGAGCTCGACGCTGCCGCGGCGCAGTTCCCACGCCGCCATCCGGTAACCGATTGTCCAGGTCCGATGC
>CAJBHN010000566.1 GCA_903952805.1 uncultured Myxococcales bacterium
GCGTCGATCCCCAAATCGCCCAATCGAATCAATCCCTGGGCCGACCCCCGACGGGTGCGCGCGCGACGGGGCTACGTGCTTGAACAGATGCGGAAGCACGGCCACATCAGCGCCAAACAGGAACAACAAGGCAACGCCGAACCTGTGCGCCTCGAGGTGGCTCCGCCTGAGTTTCTCGATGTCGCGCCGTATTACGCCGAGCACATCCGCCAGCTCTTGAAGGACACGGTCAAGCCCGAGGACATCACCCGCGGCGGGCTCAGTGTGTACGCCGCCGTCGACGGCGCCCTGCAGAAGGCCGCCAACGAAGCCGTCGACGCCGGCTTGCGCGAACTCGACAAGCGTCAAGGCTATCGTGGGCCCCTGATTCGCGTGGACCCTGACGAGGCCAAGGAGGTGCTCGCCCTGCTCAACGAAGAGCGTGAGCGCCGATTTCCCCCCGACGAAACCCCCGAGCTCAAAGGTCCCCTCGCCGAAGGCCGGCCGATCTGGGACCTGCAGCGCCTGACGAAGGTCGAATTGGAGCGGGCCCTCGCCACCGTTCGCGACGACGACGACGAAGAAGGCAGTGAAGCCGACAAAAAACTTGAAGCCGAACTCACCCAAAAAGCCAAACTTTCGACCGCGCCGGCGCTGCGGAGCGTACGGACCATCAAGCTGAAGGCCGGCGTCCGCTCCGGCGGCATCGTCGTCGCCGTCGACAACGCCAACAAGCTCGTCAAGGTCGACCTCGGCACCACGACAGCGACCCTTCCGTTCGCTCAGCTTGGCTGGGCGCGGCCTTTCTCGCCTGACAAGACAACCGATCGTCCCAAGGTCGTCGGTGACGTCCTCAAACTGGGCGATGTTGTGCTCGTCACGGTTGAACGGGTCGTCGCGGCGACGGCCGAAAAGCCCGCGGCAAAGAAGGGCGGCAAGGCAACGGCAGCCAGGGCGGCCTTCGTCGAGGTGTCGTTGGAGCAGGAGCCCAAAGCCCAGGCGGGCTTCGTCGCCGTCGACCCCGCCGACCACCGCGTCTTGGCCCTGGTGGGCGGCAACAGCTTCGCCGCCTCCAGCTTCAATCGCGCCACCCAGGCGACGCGGCAGGCGGGTTCATCCTTCAAGCCATTTGTCTACGCCACCGGTATTGAGACGGGGGCGTTTTCGTCGGTTGGCTTCGTCGACAAGGAACTCGACGGCAGCTATCGACATCGCCTCATCACCGACGCGCCCAAGGTTTTCCTGGACCGTTGGACCGGCAAAAAATGGGCCCCGCAAAATTCTTCGGGTCGCTTTCTCGGCGACATCACGACCCGCACGTGTCTGACCCATTCGATCAACACGTGCAGCATCACCATCCTCGAGAAGGTCGGCGTCGAGCGCGTTTTGCAGACGGCCAGGCAGCTGAACCTTCCCACCAGCGATCCATTGCCACCGAACCTGACCCTGGCTCTGGGCACCGGCGGCGTGCATTTGCTCAATCTGGTGAATGCCTACGCCGTCTTTCCCGACGGCGGCCGCTATGAGCCGCCGGTGCTCATCGAGAAGGTCAAACGCAAGGACGGCACCGTCGTCTTCGAAAACAAGCGTCCAGCGCCAGTACAGGTCTTCACGCCGCAAACCGCCTACATCATGAGCGATCTCATGAAGTCCGTCGTTGAAAACGGCACGGCCACCCGCGCCCGCCAGTTGAACCGACCGGTGGCAGGCAAGACGGGCACCACTGACGAGGCCCGAAGCGTGTGGTTTGTCGGCTTTACGCCCGACATCGTCGCCGGCGTCTACGTTGGCTTCGACGACAATGCTCCGCTGGGTCGTGCGGAGAGCGGCGGGCGCGCGGCGGTGCCGATGTGGCTGCGATTCATGGAGGTCGCCACCGCGGGCAAACCCCCGCGCGACTTCGTCCCTCCCGAGGGCATCGCCCGTCGCAGCGTTGATGTTCGTACGGGCTTGCTGGTGCAGACTGACGAAGCGCTGCTCCCCGGGCAGTTGCCCGAGCCAGAATTTGTTGGCGACGAGAGCGACCCGATCCCCAAAGAACTCCCGGTCGGCGTCATCGCCGAGGTTTTTGCCGCCGGCACGGCTCCGGTGCAAACCGCCGACGACGCGCCTCCTCCTCCGCTGGAGTTGCAAGACATGGGTGGGCTGGCCCCGTGAGAGACGCGACCGCGTCCATGCGGTCGACCCGCCAACAGGCTGAGGTGAAAACGACGTCGTCGTTTGTTCCCTCGCCTGCTGTTCTTTTGGATGGTCTGTTCCAGACCCTCCCCCCGCCGGTGGCACCTGCCTGACGCCTGCACCATCGGCAACGCAGACATACAAACTCGATCGGGGGCCCCCTCCCGAGACGCAGGACTGGGTGGAAATTGGCCTTCGGCCATTTTCGCCTCAGCCTGCGAAACGACATCGCCACCCGGTGGGTGGCGATGTCGGGTTCGGCCACGGCATCATTGCCGGTCGATTGCGAACTCGTGATTCGTGGGAGTTGCCTTCTACAGAATGCCCGACGCGTTGGGAGGGCGCACCGTCAGCGGGTCCGGGGTACCAAGGCCGCCGTTGTTGTCGGCAATCAAGTCGCCAGCGGGGTCGTAGAAGAAGCTATCGGAGCCGTAGTAGGGATCGAGGGCCAGCAGATTCGGATCGACTTCCACTTCGACCGACGTCGTGGATTCGGTCGAACTCACGCCTTTGCAGTTCTGAGCCAGGCTGAGCAGGTTGTCCATCTGACGCCCGCCCTGCTTGACCTTGCGGAACTCACGACGGGCATCGGCCGGCTCATTGGCGGCGAGGGCTGTTTCCAGGTCAATCTTGGAGTTTTCCGAGATGCGCAAAACGCCCTTCATCGCGGCGACGGGTTCGTTGATGCAGAGCAGCCGGACATTGTCCTTGTCTTCGCGGGCCTTTACGACCTCGTCGAGGCCCTTCTGCATCACCGTTCGCATCCGGATGAGGACGGCGTCAGCTTCTTTCGCGTCAGGCTCCGCATTGTCGTTTCCCTTGCTGGCGCCATCGGGGGGGGCGGGCGAAGGCTGGGCGACCACGAGGACACTGCCCAGCAGGCCGACCACGATGAGGGCGCGCACGGTGGCATTCACATTCAAATCGATGGCACGTTGCATGTCATACCTTCTGACAAACTTGGCCGAGCGTGGCCGACACCAAGCCAGCCCCTGCGATCATGCCCGACGGGCGGTCCACTGACCAGCCCGGTGACCTCAACTGATGTCGATTGGTGTCGGTTGGCCTGATGGGCGTTCGAAACGGATCTGCCAACGCGGTGATGTGGCAAACCGAGAATCTTGCGCACCTGCCGGGCGAAGGAGACATTCCCGACATGGTCGATTCTTCGCGACACCTGGTGTTGGCTTCGTCGTCGCCTCGACGACGGCAACTGCTTTCGGCGGCGGGCTACGCCTTGGAGGTCATCCCGGCCGACATCGACGAAACGCCGGGTCCGTTCGAAGAGCCTTGGA